>NZ_JAVVQU010000004.1:0-111997 GCF_036655075.1 Niameybacter sp.
ATTATAAATTTAAGTATGACTATTAGTTGTATAGATGAAATTGATAAACTAAAACAACTAGAAGTAATTTGTAATAAATTAGTAGAAAAGAATATTATTATTATATCTGCATTTGATAATAGTGGCGCTATGTCGTATCCGGCGGTATTTGATAGCGTAGTAGGTGTTACAACTGGAGAAAGCTGTAAAACAATAAATGATATCGAATATGTAGAGGATAGTGATGTAAATATTTGTGGTTTTGGTAGTCAACAGAGGGTAATTAGTAATGGAGGTAATTATGTTATTCAAGAAGGAAATAGTTTAGCATGTGCACATATATCGGGGATATTATCTAATTTTATAATAACAAATCACTCGCTTAAACAAATAAAAAATATTATGTGCGAATTATCAATAAAAAATCATAATCATAGAAAAAGTAAAAGTGTACAGAAAGAAAATCCAGTAAAAGAGTATAAAAAATGTATATTATTTCCTTTTAATAAAGAAATCCATAGCTTGATTCGTTATTCAAAACTATTAGAATTTGATGTGGAACATGTATTTGATTTGAAGTATTCAGGGTTAGTAGGAACTAAAGTAAGTAAGTTCTTAAATGAAGTATTACCAAAAGATTATATTATAGAAGATATTAATGAGCTAAATATTGACACATTTGATACGCTTATATTAGGTCATGTTACTGATCTGTGTACAAATAAAAAAATAAAGAAAATTATTGAAACACTTATAATGAAATGTGATAAAAATGGAAAAAACATATTTACATTTGATGAATTCCAAGAAATTACAACATATAGTTTAGAAAAAGCAAAATCATATTGCCCTAATTTAGATAGTAATAATAGAATATATGCACCATTTGGTAAATTATATGAAATTAGTAAACCAGTAGTAGGTATATGGGGGACGGATTCAAAGCAAGGTAAATTTACATTACAACTAGCATTAAGAGAGTCTTTATTAGAAAGAGGATATAACGTTGGACAAATTGGTTCAGAGCCTTCAGCATTGCTTTTTGGTATAGATGCTTGTTTTCCATTCGGATATAATACAAAAAATATTATTAATAGATATGATACAATTACATATTTGAATATGAAGTTGCATGAAATTTCAAACAGGGATAAGGATTTAATTATTGTTGGATGTCAATCTAGAAGTGTAACTGAAAATACAGGGAATTTAGATCATTATTCTATTCCACAGATAGAATTTTTACTGGGGACGCAACCTGACATTGTCATTTTAACTGTATTTGCAGATGATGAAATAGAGTATGTACAAAGAACGATTTTGTTTTTAGAAAACTGTGTTAATTGTAAAGTGATTTCAGTCGTCATATTTCCTATTAAGAGAATAAGAGATGAGAATAATATTGTAGAGAAAATGTATCTAGATAAAGTAGAAAGTATTAATAGCAAAAATGAGATGGAAAATATATTAGGTATAAAGGTTTATTGTTTGGGTATACAGTCAGATATAGAAGTTCTTACAGATGAAATTGTAGAATATTTTTCCTAGTAGAGTAGGTGGTTATAAAGTTGCTAGCAAACAAAAGTTAACACTTTTGTAACGGTACCATGTATATGACAATTCAGACACAATTCAAGAGCCCCCACGGATAGCAGTAAATTATCTGTGGGGGGTTATTTTATTTAAGGAAGTACTTCTATCTATCAATCAACTGGGTTATACTTAAAATATAAGATAACGTATAGAAGAGTAGGAGGATGATAGAGTGAGAAAAGGATTATTGGATCCGAAGGTGGATTTTGTTTTTAAGAATATTTTTGGGTCGGAAAAACACCCAGAAATATTAATTTCATTTCTAAATGCCATACTGCAACCAGCAGAACCGATAGTAGAGGTAGAAATTAAGGGGACAGATATTGCGAAACATTTTATAGAGGATAAGTATTCAAGATTAGATATTAAGGCAGTGACGAGTCATCAAGAGATTATCAATATAGAAATACAGCTTAAAAATGAACATAATATGGTGAAAAGAAGTCTCTATTATTTAAGTAAGATGTATGAAGAACAATTGGGAGAAGGAGACGATTATGCTAGCTTAAAAAGAACTATATGCATCAATATCCTTAATTTTAAGTACCTGAAGACAGAAGTATTTCACACAGGGTATCGACTGAAGGAAATACAGAGTAATGAAGAATTAACAGATGTGATAGAAATGCATTTTATAGAAATACCAAAGCTACCGAAAGATAGTGATGAAACAGATATGCTTGTGGCATGGACAGAGTTTCTAAAAGACCCAGAGAGTGAGAAAGTAAGGAATCTAGAACTTACTATTCAAGAAGTAAGAGAAGCTAAGAGTGAACTCATAAGGATGAGTAATAATGAAGAACAAAGAGCAATGTATGAGATGCGTGCAAAGATATTAAAAGATAAAGTAAGTGCTCTAAATAAGGCGAGGGAAGAAGGAGAAGTGATTGGAATAGAGAAAGGAATAGAGAAGGTAGCTAGAGCATTGCTAGATGTGTTGGATGATAAAATGATTGCTACAAAAACAGGTTTATCAGAACAAGAGATAGCTAAGTTAAGACAAGAACAATTAGCAAACAAAAGTTAACACTTTTGTAATTATACCAGGTACATGACAATTTATACAAGGGGCTGTTGCACTAAGGAATTTACATACAATATATGTTGTAGTATTTCTTCTTAATGCGGTAGCCCCCTATTTTATATAATAGGGGAGAAGTAATATAAAATATCTAAACACCTTAATAGGTGTTTTTTTACTAAAAAAATTAAGTAAAATTAACTTTTTAGCTTTTTAAACAATAATAAAAATAGTATAATTTAAGATAGAAGTTTTAGAATATGAAAAGTAATCAAGTGAGAAATGGAGAATAACTTAATGGCAATTCAACAAATGACACGTAGTATCAACTTGAACCACGATTGGAAGTTCTGCTGGGCTGGGGATATCAATCATCCTACAGAGGATAGGAGTAATGCTTATAAAGTGAATTATAATGATTCTAATTGGAGAAAATTAGATTTACCACATGATTGGAGTATAGAGTTTGATTTTAATATTGAACACTCTTTAGTAGGTTCAGAAGCGGGTTACTTAGATGGTGGAATAGGCTGGTATCGTAAAGCATTAATCTTACCAAAGGAAATGGAAGGTAAAAAAGTAGCAATCCACTTTGGTGGAGTCTATATGGATAGCACAGTGTATGTGAATGGCAAACAAGTTGGAAAGTATCCTAATGGTTATATGCCATTTACTTATGACATTGCAGAGTATCTAATAATAGATGGTGTAACGGAAAATAACATTACTGTCAAAGTGGTCAACCAGCAACCTAGTAGTAGATGGTATTCTGGAAGTGGTATTTACCGTGATGTGGAGCTAGTGGTGACTCATCCTATTCATGTAGCAGAATACGGTACGTTTGTAACAACACCAAACATTGAAGCAGAGTATGGAAGTGGAAAAGCAACGGTTTGTGTACAAACAGAGGTTAAGAATGACTTCATGCATGCAAGTGACGTTCAAGTACGCCAAACGGTTTTAGACTATGCAGGTAATAGTGTAGAAACAGAAGGTATAGAATTAGCAAAGGTAAGCTTAGAAGCAGGAGAACTACAGACTGTAGTGCAACAATTACAAGTGGTAGGTCCAAAACTTTGGTCTATTCACACACCACACCTTTATAAAATGTGTACAGAAATCTTAGTAGACAATGAAGTTGTGGATACATATGAAACAAGATGGGGCTTTAGATGGGTAAAATTTGATGCTAATGAAGGATTTTCACTTAACGGTGAGTGGATGAAGCTAAAAGGTGTATGTATGCATCATGACCAAGGCGCACTTGGGGCAGTTGCCAACACACGTGCAATAGAGCGTCAAATGGAAATTATGCAAGAGATGGGTGCAAATGCAATCCGTGTTACCCACAATCCAGCAGCTGATGACTTACTTAGAATCTGTGATGAAAAAGGACTTATGGTCATTGATGAAGCTTTTGATACTTGGTATTATGGCAAGAAGCAATATGATTTAGGTCGTTTCTTTAGTCAAGGTTCTAGTAGTCACCCAAATGGATCTAATACAATAACTTGGGCGGAATTTGATTTAAAAGGTATGGTGAAACGTGGACGCAACTTCCCATGTATTATTAAATGGTCTGTAGGAAACGAAGTAGGTGAAGCATCAGGAGATGAACGTTCTCTTGAAACCATTAAGAATATGAAAAAGTGGGTAGCAGAAGTTGACCCAACAAGAGGCATTACGCAAGGTGCGGATAAATTTAGATTTGGTACAGGTGAAGGTGGGCATGAAGATATAGCTGCGGTACAAGATACAGTGGGCTTTAATTATGCGGAGGGTAACTATGATAGTATTCATGCCAAGCATCCAGAGTGGGCTATCTATGGTTCAGAAACATCTTCAGCAACTAAGTCAAGAGGCGTATATAGCCATCCAGATACTATGGGCGTACATGACTCAGGAGACCATGCAGATTATCAACAGTCTTCTTACGACAACGACCATGTAGGCTGGGGTGCAAGTGCAAGTCACGCATGGATTCAAGATAGAGATCGTAAATATATAGCTGGACAGTTTATTTGGACAGGCTTTGACTATATTGGAGAGCCTACGCCATGGCATAACACAGGTGGTCCAGGGCACAGCTTATCACCCAAGAGTTCTTACTTTGGTATTGTAGATACAGCAGGGTTCCCTAAGGATGATTATTACCTTTATCAAAGTGTGTGGAAAAATGTAGAGGATAGCCCAATGGTTCATATTCTTCCACATTGGAATTGGGAAGAGGAGACTTTAAGAAATAACGTGACAGGTGTAGATGGCAAGATTCCTTTAAGAGTATACTCTAATGCACCACATGTTGAACTCTTTATAGATGGTGTAAGCCAGGGGGTACAATCTTTTGCACAAAAAGAAACAAATTATGGAGTTAAATATCAACAACAATCTGAAATAAGTGAGAAGCTTTACTTAGAGTGGAGGTTGACATACACTTATGCACCTGGTACAACGATTCAGGCAGTAGCTAGAGACAATGCAGGTGAAGTAGTAGCTAAAGACACTATTGTAACATCAGGAAAGGCTTTTGGTGTTAAGTTGCAAGCAGACCGTGTAGTTATTGATGCAAATGGAGAAGACCTTTGTTATATTGCAGTGGATGTAACAGATAATGCAGGTCACTTTGTACCAACAGCAGACAATGAAGTGAAGTTTGAACTTATAGGAGAAGGAAAAATTGTAGGTGTAGATAATGGAAATCCTATTAGTCATGAACGCTATCAAAGTCAAGTAGATGGTACCTGGATAAGAAAAGCATTCAATGGTAAGGCACTTGTTATTGTACAATCTACAACAAGAAGTGGAAGTTTTACAGTGAAGGCAAGTTCTTGTGGCCTAGAAGGTGATGCTCTTACGATTTATACAAAAGACAGTGTGGCAGATAACGAGAAACAGGTGTTAGGCTATACCCCAGTAATAGTAAGAACTCAAGTAGGTGAACAACCAAACTTACCACAGACTGTAGAAATGATTCACACAGATGGTACGAAGTGTCTAGAAGCAGTGAAGTGGGAAAGTATAGATACAGTACAACTTCAACAAGTGGGTACATTCAACGTACTTGGAGAAATGCGCCATACATCGACTCAAGTAATAGCAGAAGTAGCAGTTGCACAGATGAGTGGTGTAGATGGAGTAGGAGCAAAGGTAAATAGTATTATTTTAAACGGTGTACCAGTAGCAGATTTTAATGAGGCAACAACCGTATATCAATTCAAAGTACCATATGGCAAAAAAGTTGTAGATATTCAGGTAGAGACCGATGACGAGGAGTCAGGTTCAGTACGTATTGTACCATCAACTACAGGTGGTCGCGTGATTCGTGTAGAGGCAGCAACAACTTATATGATTCATATAGAAGAAACTCGTCCACAACTTCAAGAAGTATGCCTACAAGTTGCAACAACAAAGTTAAAAGAAGATGAGCAAACAGCTTTTAACTTAGCAATCATTAAAGAAGATGGTACATATGTTCCAAGTAATGCAGCAGAGATTAGTTATGTTATGACCTCAGAGGATGGTGGGCATGTTGAGCTTGTTGAAGGTCATATTTATGCTTATACCAAAGGGACAGTAAGTCTTAGAGCTAAAGTAAGCTATGAAGGCATTACAAGCGTTTCAAATGAAGTAGTTCTACATATCTTAGCCAATGAAGTAGATAAGACAATTACAGCATTTGCACCGATTCAAGTAATAAGCGAAGTAGGTCAGGCACCAGTATTACCAAGTACTATTCAAGCTTACTTTAATGTAGGGTTCCCTCGTTTTGTACCAGTGAAATGGGCAGCGATTGTACCAGAACAGTATAGCCAGTATAATCAGTTTGAAGTAACAGGGACAGTAGAAGGACAAGAACTTGTAGCAAAAGCAATGGTGACAGTTAGAGGTGTTATTGCAACACAGGCAGTATCCTTAGCAACAGCCAAGAATTTCCCAGCTACTTTACCAGAAAAAGTAATGGTTTATTATAGTGATAACACAAAAGAAGAGAAACTAGTAAAATGGGATGAAGCAGGTGTAGATTATACACAAGTAGGATACGCCAAAGTAGTTGGACATGTTGAAGCACCATTTGCGAAGGTAGAAGCAAGTATAAGAATCACAACACAAGAAGAGCAAATCAAAGTAAGTAATAACTATGCTAAGCAATGGACAGGCTCTGAGTTCCCGGCTGCTTTAGCATCCTTTACCAATGATGTAGAAGAGTCAAGAGACCGCATTCATGCAGTGAATGATACTGTTATTGCGTTTGAGCCAGAAAGCCATAATAGATGGAGCAACTGGCAAGTGGTACCACGTGAGAATGAATGGGTAGGAATCCTCTTTGCTGAAGGTGGAAATATTACGAAACGCTATATAGATACAATTAAAGTTGGATTCTTCAGTGACCATGAGACAGGTGCACCAAAAGATTTCACGATTGAATACTATGTACCAAGCAATGAACCACAAGCACCAAGTAACTTTGGACATGTAACAGAAGGTGAACTCGCAAATATAGCCAATTGGCAAGTTGTTGAGGGGCTCACATTAAACACTGTAGGAGTAGAGGCTGGTAGTATGCAAACTTTCAGTTTTGATGCCGTTCATACTTATGCAATTCGTTTGAATATGACAAGACAAGAGCACTTAAAAGGCATTGCGATTACAGAAATTGAAGCATATGGTAAAGAAGCCATTAGTTATGAATCTTATCATGTTGAAGCCATTTTAGTAGATGGTCATAATATTATAGAAAGTTTTGATGAAAGCTTAAATTGTACTGTTAGTGTTGAGGGAGATGATTTGCCAGAAGTAGTAGTAGTAGCTACTCAAAATGCACGGGTAACAATTATTCCAGCAACAAATAATAGTAGAACGACTAAAATAGAAATACTTCCAGAAAATGGAGATGTAACAAAAACTAAGCTTTATCAAATGCACTTCTAATAGATAAAAATAGGCCGATTAGGAATCATATACCTAATCGGCTTATTTTAGTAGCTTAACTTACAAACTATATGAATCAGGAGGAGACAAGGAGGGGGAATAGTATTTTAAAGTTGAAAATACAATGAGTAGATAACAATAGGAAGAAATTAAAATTAATTAATAATTATTATTGATTAATAAACTTGTCTGTGGTATATTAAATGTACAGAAAGCATGTATACAGTATACAAAGTGTAAAACACTTTACATAGACAGGAGAAATGACTTATGAATCAATGGAGAAATTTTAAAACTGGAAAATGGAACGAATCAATCGATGTAAGAGACTTTATTGTTAATAACTATACAGAATATACAGGAGATGCGAGCTTCTTAGCAGGTCCAACAGAAAATACAACAAAGCTTTGGGAACAGCTTAGTGAACTCATGGTTAAAGAAAGAGAAAGAGGTTGTTTTGTAGATACAAAAACTATTTCGACTATCATTTCACACAATGCTGGTTACATCGATAAAGATTTAGAAAAAGTAGTAGGCCTTCAAACAGAAGAACCTCTTGTTCGTTCAGTACAACCTTTTGGTGGTATTAGAACAGTTGAAACGGCATTGAACTCATATGACTATGAAATTGAACCTGAAATGAAAGAGATTTTCACAAAATATAGAAAAACACATAATGAAGGTGTCTTCGATGTATACAATGCTGACATTCGTAAGGCAAGAAAAGTAGGGATTGTAACAGGTCTTCCAGATGCATACGGACGTGGACGTATCATTGGTGATTACAGAAGAGTTGCTTTATACGGTGTAGATCGTTTGATTGAAGAAAAACTTAAAGATAAAGCAGCAAAATCTACTGTCTTTACTTCAGAAACAATGAGAGATTGTGAAGAGATTGCAGAACAAGTCAAAGCATTTAAAGAACTTAAACAACTTGGTGAAATGTACGGATTTGATTTATCAAGACCAGCTGTTAACTTCCAAGAAGCAACACAATGGTTATACCTTGCATATCTTGCAGCTACAAAAGAACAAAATGGTGCAGCGATGTCAATCGGTAGAACAAGTACATTCCTTGATATCTACGCACAAAGAGATATTGAAGAAGGTATTATCACAGAAGAGGAAGCACAAGAAATTATTGACCAATTTATTATGAAACTTCGTATCATCAGATTCCTCAGAACACCAGAGTATAATGATTTATTCTCAGGTGATCCAACATGGGTAACAGAATCACTTGGTGGAATCGTAGAAGATGGCAGTGCATCACTTGTAACTAAAAATAGTTTCCGTTACTTACACACACTTTACAACATTGGACCATCTCCAGAACCAAACTTAACAGTACTTTGGAGTGAAAAGTTCCCACAAGGATACAAGGATTTCTGTGCAAAAGTATCAATTGATACATCAGCTATTCAATATGAGAGTGATGACTTAATGAGACCACAATTTGGCGATGACTATGGTATTGCATGCTGTGTATCACCTATGAGAATTGGTAAACAAATGCAGTTCTTCGGAGCACGTGCAAATCTTGCAAAAGCAGTACTTTATGCAGTCAATGGTGGAGTAGATGAAAAAGCTAGCGTACCAGTTATACCAGGCATTGATCCAATGACGGACGCAGTTTTGGATTATGATAAAGTGATGAAAAACTTTGAAATAGCTACTGATTGGCTTGCAAAAACTTATACAGATGCCTTAAATATCATTCACTATATGCACGACAAATATTGCTATGAAAGAATTGAAATGGCACTTCATGATACAGAAGTATTCCGTACTATGGCTTGTGGTATAGCAGGACTTGCAGTAGCAGCAGATTCACTTTCTGCAATCAAACATACAAAAGTTAGACCAATTAGAAATGAACAAGGTATTGCTATTGACTTTGAAATTGAAGGTGAATACCCAGCATACGGAAATAATGATGACCGTGTGGATGACATTGCTGTTCAACTTACAAAAGACTTCATGGAAAAAATCAGAAGACATACCCCATATAGAAATTCCACTTATACACAGTCTGTACTTACTATTACATCAAATGTTGTATATGGTAAAAAAACAGGTGCGACACCAGATGGACGTAAAGCAGGTGTACCATTCTCACCAGGTGCGAACCCAATGAATGGTAGAGAAACAAAAGGTGTGCTTGCAGCATGTAGCTCAGTCGCAAAAATTCCATTTGAGCATGCACAAGATGGTATTTCTTATACATTCTCATTAGTACCACAAACACTTGGAAAACTTGAACATGAACGTGTCCAAAATATGGTAGGTATTTTAGATGGATACTTTGGGCAAACAGGACAACACATTAATGTAAATGTTCTTCACAAAGACCTTCTATTAGATGCTATGGATCATCCAGAGAAATACCCACAACTTACAATTCGTGTTTCAGGATATGCAGTCAACTTCATTAAGTTAACAAGAGAACAACAATTAGACGTTATTAGTAGAACATTCCACGAAAGAATGTAATTTAAATATCCCTAAGGCTAGAAGAAACTAGCTTTAGGGATATTTGTTTTGTAAAAATAAAAGTAAACTATTTTTAAAATATAGGTTTACTAAAATAAAAAAATAGTTTATGATAAAATTATAAAAATACAGGGGGGATAAGAATGCAAACAAAATTAACAACAAAAGAAATGACGGTTGTAGGATTAGGAGTCGCATTGATGGGTGCATTTTCGCAGTTGGCTATTCCGTTACCAACTGTGCCACTAACACTGCAAATCTTTGGAGCTATTTTACTTGCTATTGTATTAGAATCTAAGTTAGCAACACTAGTCATGATTATATACACATTAGTAGGTGCTATAGGGGTACCGGTATTTGCAAATTTTAGTAGGGGGATAAGTGTTATTATAGGACCTACAGGTGGATATATAACGGGTTTTATTGTGTTGGCGTTTATAATAGGAAAGGCAGCAGAGCAAAAAAATCAGAAGGTACTTTTTGTAGGAGCTTATGTAGCGCTTTTCATGCAGTATGCAATAGGAACACTTCAATTAAAAGGTGTATTGGGTGTGTCTTTTTCAGAAGCAATGGTAGCAGGTGTCTATCCATTTATTGTTAAAGACCTTGTTTTAACAAGTATAGCTGTAGTTGTTGCGCTTCAAATCAAAAAGCAGATTAGAGGAATATTGAATGGAAATATTAAAGCTTAGGCCACATCATATTAACTGTATATTCTTTTATGAGGGAAGGGGCTATAGTCAGAAGTTTGTAGAGAATATGGATCAAGTTGTAGCCTATTTATTGGAGCATTTTGAGCAGAATATTATATTGGAAAAAAGTATTGATCATCTGTGTAAGGATTGTCCAAATCTGGTTGAAGCAGTGTGCAAAAATGACTCGAAAATAGAGTTGTTAGACAAAGAAACGCTTAAACAATATAACTTACAAGAACAGCAAGTATATACATTTAAAGAGATTGTTGAAAATATTTATAGTCATTATAATGAACATACATTTAGCAAGATTTGTAGTAGTTGTGAATGGTATAAGCAGGGTGTGTGCAGCAAAGAAAAAATAGCAAAGCAGAAACACCGATGGAAATGCTAACTCATTTGTTTGCCAAATGTATAGTATGAAATAGCACAGAAGGATTGTCTTGAATAGGAGAATTTAAAGAAAAGAAACACGCTAAAATGAGCGAAAGCTGGTTTTAGCGTGTTTCTTTTTTATACAACAGAAAATGGCTATGACTAGAGTGCCATTAGGTAGTGCTAATAGTTATGCAAAATACTGTAATGTACCTGTGGAATTAATAGGGAAGGTTTCTTCGTGGTTTTCTGTAGACAACATCCCCTTTGTGTGGATATCCTGACCAAGTACATCGCCAAGGAGTACATTATTTTCAATACGTACATCTTGGCAATATTCTAGATTGATCATATGTTTGTGGTCGCCAAATGGTTTATACATATAACTTCTGATGATCTTATTATGACTAAACTCAAGTCCTTTTGTACTAAGGGCGTAGAGTACAGAGTAGTCAAATGCCATAAATGTATTGTCTACGATGCGGATATTTCTATGGAAAGGTTTATTAAGTTCTGGTTTTGGCACTTCAGGACAAATACTGATTATGCCTTCACAGAATTGATACATAGAAGTTACACATTCGTTAAAATGATTGCCACAGATTAAAACATCTGTACAAGCTCCAGATTCATACCACGCGTTGGCATCACCGGCTACAAGGATTGCAGAACCAGCTGAATCGAATACATTGTTTTCAATCACTACCTTTCTTGGTGTAGACACAAGCACACCACGTGCGCGACAACTACCAAAGTAGTTGTGTCTGCAAAGAAGAGAAGGAGAGTTAGTTAAGTTTTCGAGTGCATCGCCAACTTGAATATCTTCAGGAAGTTCACCTTCAAAAGTGAGCACAAATTCAGTTGGGGAAAGAAGTATAAAACTTTTAGCCTGGCGTACGCCACAAGATGCCATGGAAAGACGTTCAATAAAGGAAATGTCATGCCCTTCTTTTGCCCAGCAATCAAAGCCAATAGCTTGGTGATGTGCGAAGATACCTTTTACTGTATGTGCATCTACAAGTTCAGTGATGCGTAAAGATGTGCCATGGACATTGATAGGGTCATCCATAAGACCGTAGAACCAACAGTTTGCTACAGTAATATGTCCTTTGTTGTTAGATAAATGGAGTCCATCATCATGGCCTGTTAAGACACGTCTACCCTTAGCTTGGTTTGGTTCAAAGCGCACGTTGCTAAAGGAAAGAGTATCACAGAACTGAGTTAAGATACCAAGACCACCTGTATTATGCAAAATTACATTGTGAATAGCTAAGTTAGTACTTTGATTTAAGAAGAGGCCAGGATGTAAGCGTTTGTTATGCCTAAGTACTCCGAAGTTGCCTGGTGTAGGAATGGGATCGAAAGAGCCATGGAAACGAATAAGGCCGTCTTCTAGTTGTTCGTGATTTTCACTGTAGAATAAATCCCCTGTGCGATACGCTAATTTTTTTGTTGTTTGATCAAATTGAACGAATGTATTATAAAGAACATTGCTATAAGATTCCCAGTTTTCCCCCTTGAACCAGAGCTGATTGTCTTTAACATAGTGAGGAAATTGCTTTGTATCAATACGCATATCTACCCATTCTTTGCAAGATGCTATAACTTTACCTTCTGCAGAAAGAGGAATATCCCAGTCAATAATAATATTTTGAATAGTGATATTACGTGAAGTATCCACAGCAATAGGACTTGTTTGACCAGCGTAGATAAAAGTACTACCGGCACCGTCTAAAATAATATTTTCCATATCCTTAATGAAGATAGAAAGGTGGCGAGGGTTATCTTGATCGGTATTTGAGAAGTAGTAGTGTGCCTGTGTAGCATAGTCAGAAGAGAATCTGTAAGTACCCTTTTCTAAAATAAAATGAGTATGAGTAGGATGTGCCTCTAACATGGATTTAAAAAGATGTGTCATATCCTTATTTGTATTTGGGAGGATACCAAGATCTTTGGCATAAATGATTTGTATAGGTGTCATGGTGTAAGCTCCTTTTTATAAAATGCATTTAAATAAGTGAAGGGCATAGGTTACTAACTAAAAATATAAGGTTGGTTTGCAACCAATTGAATTTCTTTTGATACATTATGTAGGTGCACTGTCAATGTTTGGGTAATAGGTGTGGTAAAAGTAACTTTTGTAGGCATCATGTTTTCCCAATGCATATCGAGTGTGATATTCCCTTTGAGTTTGAAACCAGTCATTACACCGGTATGCCATTTATCAGGTAGTGCAGGTAATAGATAAACTTGACCTAAGTGACTTTCGGCTAACATATGAGTAATACCAGAAGTTGCTGCAAAGTTTCCATCAATTTGGAAAGGTGGATGAGCATCAAAAAGGTTTGTGTAGGTGCCACCACCGTAATGCATTTCAGTTGCAGTGATATCCACTAGATGGAGTTGACGTTCAATGAGTTTAAGGGCATGGTTGCCATCACGTAATTTAGCCCAGAGATTGATCTTCCAGCCAAGACTCCAACCTGTACCATCATCTCCACGAACAAGAAGGCTTTGCTTACAAGCTTCCATTAGTTGTGGTGTAGAGTGGAAACTGAATTCTTTTCCTGGGAAGAGTGGATAAAGGTGAGATACATGACGATGTGTAATTTCTGTCTCTGTGAAGTCGTGGCACCATTCAAGGAGTGTACCTCGCTCGCTGACTTTATAAGGTAGAAAGTGAGCAAGTTGATGTGAGAGAGTTGCTTGAAGTTCGTCTTCTTCACCTAAGATAGATAAAGCATCTAGGCAGTTTTGGAAAGTTTCTTTAACAATGCCAGAAGTCATTGTGGTTGTTTCGCATACGCTAAGGTGTTGGCCTTCATAGTCAAAAGAGTTTTCAGGAGATGTAGACATTGGTAAGAAGTAATATCCGTTTTCATCTTGTATGAGTAAGTCGCTATAGAAGTGAGCGGCTTCTCTTAATATAGGATAAATTTCTTTTAAGAAAGCAGTATCCAAAGTGTATAGGTAGTGTTGGTAAAGGTGAGTGCTGAGCCAGCCACTGCTTAAGTTCCAAAAACCGTAAGAACTGCTATGTACTCCGTGATTACCAACAGGTGTTGTTTGACGCCACAAGTCAATGTTATGGTGGGCTACAAATCCAGAAGCATTATAGTATTTTTTTGCAGTTTCTTGACCCGATACACTAATATCTTTGATTAAGTCAAAGAGAGGTGTATGCATGTCAGAGAGATTACAAGACTCAGCAGGCCAGTAATTCATCTGGGTATTAATGTTTACAGTATAGTTTGAACTCCATGGTGCACGGAGGTCTTGATTCCAAATGCCTTGTAAGTTAGTAGCTTGTGTACCAGGCCTGGAGCTTGAAAGCATGAGGTAGCGTCCGTAGTGGAAAAGAAGTGATGCAAGACCTGTGTCAGACTTATCTACTAAGAAGGTTTTGAGGCGTAGGTCGGTAGGTAAAGCTTCATTTGTGTGTGTAGGAAGCGTAAGCGTCATACGATTAAAGTAATGTGTATAGTCTTGTACATGTACAGCTTTAGCAGCATCAAAATCTACAGATAGAGCATGTGCTAATGTAGAAGTAAGTAAAGCTTTATAGTCTGTTCCTTCTAAATAAGGGTGTTTGAAAGAACCGTTGAAGCTAGTTTTGGCACTTAGGACTAAGGTGAAACTTGTAGCACCTGTAATGTGTAGTGTATCTTCAGTAGTAGTGATGGTTCCATCTATAGAAGATAGTGTAGCGTAGCTTCCGAAGCGCATGCCACGTTTTTCGGCTTCTTCAAAGTAGAGTACACCTTCTTCAGGTGGGCAGTGAACATAGCTGGGTTCTATATGAGAAGGTGCAAGTCCATCTAAGTGAAGCGTGTTGCCAGTAGCAACAGTGTGAGACTTAAGAGGACTTGTGAGCTTGATATGAGCAGATAAGAAGCCTTTCGTACTACTTGAAACATGAATGTAGAGTGCATCGTGAGGGGCACTTATAAAAGATTCTTGATGAATAAGTGTATCGCCTATACGATAAGTTGTAAGATGTGTAGCTGTTTCTAGATTCAATGTACGTGTGTAATCAGTAGTACATTGGGCTTCAGGATAGTCAAAGCTAAGTGATAAGTCGCCTAGAGGTAAGTAAGCTTGAGTCCAATCACCAAGAAGATTTTCCTCTAGTATTTTTTCAGCTGTAGCATAATCTTGATTTAAAGTAGCCTTTTTAGCTTCTTCATAGATAGAAGCATCTTCAACAATATGAAGGTTACGTGGATAGCCAGACCAAAGGGTATCTTCGTTAAGTAAAAAGTGAGTTTCGGAAATACCGCCGTCTACCATGGCACCTAAGTGTCCATTTCCTAGAGGTAGAGAATGGGTCCAAGTTGGTGAAGGTTGTTTGTACCAAAGTTTAAGTGTATTCATTATAGAGATCCTCCTAAAATTGAAATGATATGATAAAAGTAGTTTCTTCTAAGTTTATTTATAAATAGAGACTACTAGCCAAGGATAGCATGATCTATAAACTCTATGTTTGGTTCTTTAGTATTATGTTGTTCAAAGATGGTAATTTCGTTGGCACCAACTTTAAGTAGACCACTTGGAACAAATAAGGTTTCTTGTGGTCCTATATTCCAATAACGACCAATGTTGAAACCATTAATAGTAATAAAACCTTTTGTTAGATTTTCAAATTTAATAAATGTATCAGCTACTTCATTTACCATAAGTGTAGCTTGATAGAAACAAGGTTTATCTGTGTTAGTAATTTCATTTTTAAAGTCTATTTTGGATAAATCTTTCATATCTAAGTTATAGATATCATAACCGAAAGTGAAGCAACCACCGAGTGTAATGCCTTCAGATACCCCTTTATAATCTTTAAGTCGTGGGCCGTAGTTGACACGTCCTAAGTTTTCTATAAGGACATCAAGCTGAACACCATCTTTTGGAATCGGGAAGGATAGCGCTTGCTTTTCACCACGCATATAAACACCGAGTTCTTTGTTGTCTACAAAGATTTGTGCACGATCACGTACTTCTAGAAGACCAAGATGTAGTTCTTGACGAGGACCTTCAACTTGTTTGCGGTAAAGAATATAACCATAGTCTTGACCAAAGTGTTCCATATTGCGTGCATTAGCAGAGAACTTCTTAGTAGATAGGTTATCTAAGTTGTCAAAGAGTAAGGCTTGTTTTTCAAAGTTTACTTTGCCATAAGCTTTTTTGACTGTATTAGCTGGAATGGCATAAGGGATTTCGCCAAAATGCTTTTCAAGACATTCGCGAACTTTAAGATAAGTTTCTGTGATATCACCTGCTTCAGTAAGAAGTGCGCAGTAGTCATAGCTTGTAGCAGTAGGAAGATATCCACCATCATGATCATAATAGTTAGCACCGTTGTAGAAGCCAAAGTTCGTACCACCGTGGAACATATAGAAGTTAATATGTGCTTGATGACGAATCATTTCTTCTAATACATTTACAACCTCATGACTTGGGCGTGTGTGATGTTCTTTGCCCCAATGGTCAAACCAACCATCCCAGAATTCCATACAAGTTACAGGAAGGTCAGGCTGACGATTTTTTAGTTGAGCAAAGTTCCAGTCAGGGTCTGAACCGAAGTTTACAGTTTTAAATACATCTGGAAGTGTACCACCTGTAAGCATATGGTCTGGACCACCATCAGAAGTGAAAAGAAGTACATCTACACCGCGTGAAATAAGGCCATCTTTAATGTGGTTAAGGTATTGTTTGTCATCACCGTAGCTGCCATATTCATTTTCTACTTGAACAGCAATAATTGGACCACCTTTGGTAGATTGGAATGGGACGATACGTGGAATGAGGGCATCAAACCAGTCATCTACATGTTTTAAATACATTTCATCATAGCAGCGAAGTACCATGTTTCTATCTTGAAGAAGCCATGCAGGAAGGCCACCAAAATCCCATTCAGAACAAATATATGGGCCTGGGCGAAGGATTACAGCAAGATCTAATTCATTAGCAATTTCTAAGAAATACTCTAAGTCAAAATGACCGTCGAATACATACTCATCTTTTTGAGGTTCGTGAAGATTCCAAGGTACATAAGTTTCAACCGTGTTAAAGCCACAGGCTTTAAGTTTAAGTAAACGGTCTTTATAGTCGGATTTAAGTAATCTGAAGTAGTGGATTGCACCACTTATAATAGGTTGTTCTTGGTTCGTTAATGATAACATTCTTGAAGTCCTTTCTAAAAGTCAATATTATAGTTAGTAAAAATATTTAATATTTTTACTAGACAAAAAACAACTTTAGGTATATATTTTTTATCTTGTTATAGTATAATATAAACGAAAGTATATTGTAAATTTTATTTTATAATTATTTTTAATAAGATTATTTAAGACAACATAGAAAAGACATAAAAAGGGCTTGGGTAAAAAAATACTAAAAATATTATAAGGAGAAGCAACATGCTAGAAGGTAGTCTAGAGATTTCACAAAAAGAACTTCAAGATGCTATGGATTGTTGTATTACACAAACAAGGACTGCAGTGGAAGGATTAGGAGAAAAGTTCAAAAAGTGTGTAAGTGAAAATGGAATTTATGTAGGAACAGGTAATTACGATTGGACTGAAGGATTTTATACAGGAGAGTTGTGGTTAGCTTATGAAATGACGGGAAATGAAAAGTTTAAAGACGTAGCCCTTAAACAGGTGGATAGCTTTCTTGCACGTATTCAAAATCGTGTAGTAGTGGACCATCATGATATGGGCTTTTTGTATTCTTTATCTTGTGTAGCGGCCTATAAATTAGTAGGTTCTGAAACGGGTAAAGAAGCTGCGTTACTTGCAGCAGATAATTTGATGAGCAGGTTCCATGAAAAGGGAGAATTTATTCAAGCTTGGGGAGAACTTGGGGCTAGCGATAACTATCGTTTGATTATAGATTGTCTACTCAATTTACCTCTTTTATACTGGGCAACAGAAGTTACAGGAGATGAGAAGTATCAAGAGATTGCAACGAAACATATTAAAACGTGTTTGAAATATGTTGTGAGAGAAGACCATTCTACTTACCATACCTATTATTTTGATAAAGAGACAGGAGAAGGTGTACGAGGTGTAACCGCTCAAGGTTATAAAAATGACTCAGCTTGGGCAAGAGGGCAGGCATGGGGTGTTTACGGTCTTGCCTTAAGCTACAAGTATGTAAAAGATGAATACTATAAAGTACTGTTTAGACAAGTGACAGACTTCTTTATTAAGCATCTTCCAGAAGACTTAGTACCGTACTGGGATTTTGATTTTACAGATGGAAGTACGGAGCCACGAGATTCTTCAGCAGCAGCCATTGCTGTGTGTGGAATGCTAGAGATGAGTAAATACTTAGAAACAGAAGAAGCTGCGTACTATACATCGGTAGCTAAGAAAATACTCAAATCCTTAGTAAACAATTATGCAGTAAAACCCCCAGCTAAGTCTAATGGACAGCTTTTACATAGCACTTATGCCAAACAATCTCCATATAATACTGTTCGAGATAATGGTGTAGATGAATGTAGCGTATGGGGTGACTACTATTATATTGAAGCCATTGTAAGGTTGCTTAAAGATTGGCAACTGTATTGGTAGAAATGGGGGAGAAAAGTTGAAATATTTTTATAAAATGCCTTGGTATGTGGAAGAAGCGTTTGTTCAAAGAGGCATTAAAATAGATAGATTACTCTATTGTGCCAAAGCGGATTTAGATGAGGAAGGCTGCTACATAGATGTCCATATGACTTTTGACGTAGAGCACCTTTATATCTTAAAAGGCTATGAAAAAATAGATGAAGAAAAGTTTGAAGTATGTTCTTATGAGTCTCTTCCAATGAGTGAAATAACGAATGTGAGCATTTATCGTTATAGTACAACAGCAGTACTACTCATGGAGACCAAGAATGAGGAACGCCCTCTTGTTCGATTTTCATTAGGGATGACAGATACCTTTGAGAAGTTCAAAGAGCGTTTGTTGAAGACTAAAAATCATGAAGCAATAGATGATACGCTTTTAGAGGGCTTACATACTCACTGTCCAGTGTGTCATACTAGATACCCTAATCAGGAAAGAAAAGTGTGTCCAAATTGCTTAGATAAGCAAACTACATTTAAACGTCTTCTTAAGAAGTACTTAGACTACAAAAAAGAGTTTGTTACAGTCATGCTGATGATTACGCTGAGTACAGTGTTTAACTTAATTGCACCGTATTTTAGCACGAGACTTCTCTATGATGAGGTACTTACCGATGGTGGAAGCTGGTATGGAAAGATTACACTCATTGTCATTTTGATTGCACTTGTAAAACTAATAGGGGTTATTCTCTCTATGGTTTATGGGTTGATTTTAGCACGTATTACACCGAAGATTACAAGAGATATTAAAGTAGAGATTTTCTCTAAGCTTCAGACACTACCAGTGAGCTTTTTCTCTAGTAAACAAACAGGCTCTTTAATGACCAGAGTAGAAAATGATGCGATGAATATCTATTGGTTCTTTGTAGATGTACTGCCTTATGGCATTGTAAGTTTTGTAACCATAGTAGGCTTACTTGGTATTATGCTATGGATTAGTGTAGAGATTACCCTTGTTATGTTTGGGTCGGTTATTCTTATCACAATTATTTTAAAAGAATTTAGAATGAAGCAAAGAAAACTTTGGCGTAGAAGACATCGTGCAGTAAAGGGTACACAGGCGGTAGTCAGTGAATCTCTAAATGGTCAAAGGGTTGTAAAGGCTTTTGCTAAGGAAGATGAAGAAATTAGAAGATATGATGAGAAGAACAAGGACTTCTATCATGTGAGTTACCAAATTGGTAATCGTACAGCTTATATGATGCCAAAGGTGCGTTTTATAGCTAGATTTTCCAATGTAGCAGTACTTGCTATTGGAGCTTTCTCTATTATTTTTGGAAGCTTAACACTAGGAAGTTTGTATATACTCTTTTCTTATACAGGGATGATAGAAAGCTCTGTTATGTTCTTTGCCAATATTGGAAACAGATGGGCAAACTGTATGGATGCAGCAGCCAGAATGTTTGAAATTATTGATACTGTACCAACCCTTACAGAAAGTGAAAACCCTGTAGCACTAGATGGAATAAGGGATTCCGTAGAGCTTAAAGAAGTAAGCTTTGAATACGAAGTGGGACGTCCTATTATTAAGGAAATTTCTCTTAAAGTAAAAGCAGGGCAAATGTTTGGTATTGTTGGCAAGACAGGTGCGGGGAAATCTACTATTATTCATTTGATTTCAAGACTATATGACCCAACGAATGGAGAAATCTTAATTGATGGAATCAATGTCAAAGAAATTAAAAATCACGATTTACGACGTCATGTAGGAATTGTATCTCAAGAGACTTATTTATTTGTAGGGACAATAGCAGATAATATTCGTTATGCAAACCCAGATGCAACTATGGACCAAATCATAGAGGCGGCTAAAGCAGCCTATGCCCATGAGTTTATTGTGAAACAACCAGATGCGTATGACACGATTATTGGAGCAGGTGGTGTAGGTTTATCTGGAGGAGAAAGACAGCGTCTTTCTATTGCTAGAGCTATTTTGCAAAAACCTTCGGTGCTTATCTTAGATGAGGCAACATCAGCGATGGATACACAGACTGAAAGAAAGATTCAAGAAGCGATTGATGAGCTTAAAGAAGGACGTACAATTATTGCTATTGCTCATAGATTGTCTACCCTTAGAGATGCAGACCAACTTGCAGTTATTGAAGATGGGAAGTTGCTAGAACAAGGAACCCATGAGGAGCTAATAGCCAAAGAAGGCAAGTATTATGATTTATATCAACTTCAAGCAGAAGCAATTAAGTTTATGGAAGAGGGGAGTATAGGCGTATGATTACAATAGAGAAGTTACCAAGTGGTTTTTTAAGAGTCACAAAAGATGGGGAAAGCTATGAAAAGGTCAATGTAGTAAGACTTTTTCCTTATCAATACGAAAGAAATTACATAGCTTTTTTAGATAAGGATAATCAAGAGATTACTATTTTGAAAGATTTAGATGAACTAAGAGAAAAAGAACGTACTTTAGTACTTGAGTACTTAAGTTACAAATACTATATGCCTGAAATCACTAAGGTCAATCAAGTGAAGGAAAAGATGGGCTTCTTATATGTAGATATTGAGACAACGGCAGGACAGAAAGAAGTATGTATTGCAGACTTTGTGAGCAACATTCGTATGATTAAAAATACAATTTTAAGTATTACAGATGTAGAAGGCAATAAATACCGAGTAAGTGACTTTAATACATTAGACCAATTAAGTAAGCAAAAGCTAGATGTATTTTTATAACGAGCGTTTAGAGGGAGAAAAAATATGAGATTGAAATTTGAACTTCCAGTAGAAGTTGAGCGCCAGCTAGAAGAAGAGGCACTCTATGCCTTGCCTTTTGATTTAAGCTTTCAAGGGGAAGGTGTAGAGGGGTATGTGGTTGTATCTGAAACTAAGTTTTATCTTTTTGAGGAGCAACAGTTAAAGACTAGCTTTGCGCTAAAGGATATGAAAGATTATCAAGCCAAACAGCTTGTGGGAAGCGGACTTTTTATAGCTACTGTAGATGAGGAAGAACGGATGATTTGTGGGTTTAAACCTAAGTGGTTTAAACGTTATGTGGAGCTTGCTAAACTTTTAGAATACTACAATAAATCAGGTAAGCATACCCCTTATGAAGAAGACCAAGAAGAATACATGTGTCCAAAGTGTGGCTTCCCACTTTTAAATGGAAGTAAAATGTGCTTTAAGTGTCAGAGTAAAGTGAAAGTACTGATGAAAATTTTTAAGATTGGTAAAGAGTATAAAAAAGTATTTTTATACTCTTTAATAGGAACTTTGATAACAGAAATGTTATGGATTGTGAATCCATATATTATGCGTGTTATTATAGATGATTACATTGTGCCTAAAAATGCTAATATACCCGATCTTGTGATTTTATTATTAGTATATCTTACAGTGTTTGTAACGATTACAATATGCGAGCGCTTCGTTATGAAGTTTACTAATGTGCTTTCTAATAGTATTTCCAGAGATTTGCGTAACCAAGTTTTTATGAAGATTCAAGAACTTTCCTTGAGTACGGTTTCCAAACGTACGCCAGGGGAGTTGATGAATCGTATTAATAGTGATACAGAGAAGATTCAAGAGTTTATTTCAAACTATGGAAGAGATGCGATTAATCGTATTTTCTCATTGATTGTACTTACTATCTTACTCTTTGTTATGGATTATCGATTAGCATTGCTTGTTCTAATACCTTTGCCACCCGTACTTTATGCGGTGACTAAGATGCAAGATAAAATGGGGCTTAGATACTGGAAACAATGGCGTAAGCATGAGAAGGCTAGTAGCGTACTCCATGATATTTTAAGTGGAATACGTGTTGTAAAAGCCTATGGAAATGAGCAGATTGAAATTGATAAGTATACCCAACATGTAGACCAAGTGAAAGAGTCTATGATTAGTGCAGAAACACTATGGTCTAAGTTTTATCCATATATTGGATACTTGATGGGAATGGGTGAATTCTTAGTCTTATGGTTAGGTGGTTATCTTGTATTAGGTGGCAAGATGCAGCTCGGGCAACTTATACAGTACACCACTTATATCACAATGATTTATGTACCACTTAGATGGGCAATTCAATTACCAAGGGTGTTTGCGGATGTCTTTGTCAGTGCAGGTAAGGTTTTTGAATTACTAGAAGAAAATTGTGAAATGGAAGAAATTGATGAGCCAATTAAGAAAGAAATTGTAGGCGATGTTGTTTTTGACAAAGTAAGTTTTGGATATAAAGTATATGAGCCTGTTCTAAAAAATGTATCATTTGAAGTCAAGGCAGGTGAAATGATAGGGATTGTAGGTCACTCTGGAGCGGGTAAATCTACACTTATTAACTTATTGATGAGGTTGTATGACGTAGCAGATGGTCAGATTAAGATAGATGGTATCGACATTAGAGAGTTTTCACAACAAGCCTTAAGGGGACAGATTGGCGTTGTACTCCAAGAGACCTTCCTCTTTGAAGGAACGGTGCTTGATAATATTCGCTATGCTAAGCCAGAAGCAACTTTAGAAGAGATTATAGAAGCGTCTAAAATTGCTAATGCTCATGAATTTATTGTAAAACTTCCTGATGCATATCATACGGTTGTTGGTGAGAAGGGACATACGCTTTCAGGGGGGGAACGTCAGCGTGTGGCCATTGCAAGAGCTGTTCTACATAATCCCAAAATTTTAATTCTAGATGAGGCGACTTCTGCACTTGATACAGAGACAGAGAAGAAAATTCAAGAAGCTTTAGAAAGATTAACAAAAGGAAAGACCACTTTTGCTATAGCCCATAGACTTTCTACATTGCAAAAAGCTAATAGACTTTTAGTGCTTGATAAAGGAACTTTTGCAGAGATGGGAACTCATGAGGAGCTTATTAAAAACCAAGGCATTTACTATAAGTTAGTTATGGCACAAAAGCAAACAACACACATGAAACAGTAATGGGGGTTAAGACATGAGAAGGGTTTTAGACCAAATTGAACAACTTAAATTGGTACCGGTAGTGAAGATTAACAATATAGAAGATGCGGTTCCTCTTGCACAAGCATTGTGCAAGGGAGGCCTACCTGTGGCAGAAGTGACTTTTAGAACAGCTTGTGCTAGAGAGGCTATTGCAAAAATGACAAAAGAAGTACCTGAACTATTAGTAGGTGCAGGTACAGTGCTTACAACAAAACAAGTGGATGACGCTATTGAAGCTGGTGCGGCTTTCGTGGTAGCACCAGGGTTTAATGAAAAAGTGGTGAGGTATTGTCTAGAAAAAGGTATTCCTATTTTACCGGGGTGCTCTCACGCTTCGGATATTGAAAGAGCGATTGAATGTGGATTAGAAGTCGTGAAGTTCTTCCCAGCAAAGGAACTTGGGGGTATTCATACCATTAAAGCGTTAGCTGCGCCTTACCAACAAGTAAGATTTATGCCAACAGGAGGTGTAACAGAAGATTCACTTGATGACTACTTAGAGTGTAAAAGTGTTATAGCTTGTGGTGGTAGTTGGA
The DNA here is from genome assembly GCF_036655075.1 of Niameybacter sp. Classification (NCBI taxonomy): domain Bacteria; kingdom Bacillati; phylum Bacillota; class Clostridia; order Lachnospirales; family Lachnospiraceae; genus Niameybacter; species Niameybacter sp. The sequence goes on from NZ_JAVVQU010000004.1 coordinate 24,140, forward strand.
TGGTAAAGGAATCACTAATTAGTGATAAACAGTTTGGTGAGATAGAAGCATTAACAAGGAAAGCAGTTGAACGTATACAAGCAAGCAAACCAACACGAGAAGTAGTGATGCAAGCAAATACTGTTGCTGAAGTAGCAGTGAGTGAGATAGATGTAGTGAATAAAACAGTGGAAAGCTGTGAGAAAGTGGCAAAGGGGGTTGCAAGCTTTGGTGAACTCCTTTTAAGGCTTTCTACACCAGGGTATTTAAGATTCCAACAAGCTAGAGATTTTGCGGCACATTTTGGTGGGGCAGAAGCTAATGTAGCAGTAGCACTTGCAAATTTTGGAATGGAATCTAAGTTTATCACAAAGTTACCAACTAATGAAGTGGCTCAAAGTGCAATAAATGAACTGAGAAAGTTTGGTGTGGATACAAGTTCTATTGCAAGAGGTGGAGAACGTATGGGAATTTACTTCTTGGAAAAAGGTGCTTCTCAAAGATCATCTAAAGTCATTTATGACCGTTCACATTCTTCAATAAGTGAAGCGTGTGAGGAGGACTTTGATTGGGAACAAAGTTTGAAAAATGTGCAGCATTTCTTTATTACAGGCATTACACCAGCACTAGGAGAACATATAGCACGTCTTTGTCTAGAAGTATGCAAAAAGTGTAAGGAAAAGGATATTACAGTGTGGTGTGACTTAAATTATAGAGAAAAGCTTTGGACTAAAACGGAGGCTAGAAAAACCCTTCAAGCACTTATGAAGTATGTAGATGTATGTATTACTAATGAACATCATGCAAGTGATATCTTAGAAGTAACTCCTATTAGTGAAGGGACTAAAGAAGAAAACTTATGTGCATTAGCTAGCCAAATGGCAAATAAATATGGGTTTAAGCAGATAGCACTTACGATTCGTGAGTCTCTTTCAGCTAGTGACAACAACCTTTCAGCCATGTTATATCAAGATGGGCAAAGTTACTTTGCAAAACGTTATCCAATGCATATTGTAGACCGTGTTGGAGGTGGAGATGCTTTTGCGGCAGGACTTATTTATGCAAGGGCTAATGAGTATGGACCACAGGAGGCTGTAGAGTTTGGAGCAGCAGCAGAATGTTTGAAGCATACAATAGAAGGTGATTTCAATTATGTATCAAAAGGAGAGGTAGAAGCACTTGCAACAGGTGATGGCCTAGGGCTTGTACAACGATGAGGTGATGAGATGAAAACATATATAGGAAAAGACATACAACATATTGTAGACTACTGCAAAACAAATATGCAGGAAGATATAGCATTAAATTTAAAAGTAGCAGAAGATGTTCTAAGACATACTTTCTTGTTTGAGAGTAAGTGGGAACTGGAAAGAACGTATGAACCTGTAACGTTTGAAGATGGGCATATTGTGTGGGATCATATTCCTGCTGGAGACCCAGAGTGGGTTTATGCTATGAATCGTCATCATTGCTTTATTACACTAGCACAAGCCTATGCGCTGACACAGGATGAAAAGTATACAGCACAGTTTATTCACTTATTGACTCATTGGATAGAGTATAGTCCACTTACAGAGGCTAGCAAACAGACAACATGGAGAACCATTGAGACAGGTCTAAGGTGTGAAAACTGGGTTAAGGCTTATGAGATTTTTAGCATGAGTCCACTATGGAATGAAAATCTTGAAAAATGTCTTAGAGAGAGCTTGGATCAACAAGCCCAACATATCCTAGCGCATAGTGATGACTTTAGACATTTGAGTAACTGGGGTGTTATTGAAAATCATGGTTTATTTGTAGCCGGTGTATTTTTAGGGAATGCAACATACATAAGTGCAGCTAAAGAGCGTTTGGAAAGTGCTATCAACCTACAAGTATTAGCAGATGGTGTGCATAGGGAGCAATCTCAACTTTATCATAACGAAGTTTTAAGAGCCTTTATAGATGTAGGTATTTGTGCTAAAAACAATAATATTGTATTCAGTGAGAATTTTCATAAGCGTGTGATGAAAATGGTAGAGGCACATATTTATATGACCAAACCCAATCACTATCAACTATCTAATGGAGATAGCGATGATATGGATTTAAGAGATATCTTAGTAAGAGCAGCTTATTTGTATAAAGATATGGCATTTAAAGCGCTTGGCTATAGCCAAGTGGATTTTGAAAGTATATGGGATATAGGCATGGAGGGAGTAGCAGTCTATGATGCTCTAAAAGGTGAATATCCAGCTGAGCGTAGCAAAGCTTTGTCAGCTAGCGGGAACTACTGTATGCGAGAAAGTTGGGATGAGGACAGTTTATACGTTCATTTTAAATGTGGTAACTTAGGTGGTGGACATGGACATGTGGACTTATTGCACGTAGACATTAGCTACTTAGGGGAAGATGTTATAACAGATCAAGGACGCTATACTTATACCAATACTAAGGAACGCTTCCAACTTAAAAATGCTAAAGCACATAATACGGTAGTAATAGATGACACAGAGTTTACACAGATTACAGACACTTGGGGATATAGCAAGGTAGCACCACATGTACAAAGGGATTTTGTAACCCATGCTGAATATGATTATGTGGAAGGTGCTCATCTTGGGTATATGGATTTAGATAGTTCAGTGTTTGTTAATCGTAAGGTGATTGTAATTAAACCTAATATTGTTGTGCTTGTGGATGAATTTATAACAAAAGGCACACATAAGTATCAACAGTATTTCCACTTTGGAGAAGGTAGCTTAGAAATAGGTGAACAAGTGATCTTTAAAGGTGAGAAGGTGCAAGCAACGTTCCATCAACTTCAACCAAACCTTAGAGAAAAATTGGAAATGCAAACTTCTAAAACGTATAATCATATACAAAAACAAGAAGTTTTACGGACTACAACTAAACAAGAAGGCAGTACAATGATTACAACGGTCATAGTCTTAGAGGATAAAGCAGGCATTAGCGCGCACAAAGTAGAGAGTGTGCCTATTTATACGGAAGGACAGCGCCTTCAAGGAGATGAACATGTAGAGGCATTCAAGATTACTTATGGAAACACAGCCTATACATTAGTAGTCAAGCATGATGAGGCGTATAGACACTTAATGGTAGTAGAAGGCCGAGATGTCTATGGACGTGTTGCATTAATTAAAGAACAAGATGGACAACAAAAAATTCATACCATGATATGGTAGCAATAGGAGAGATATAGTATGAAAGAGATAAAAAGCTTAATAAGTAGGGTATTAGATGTAGATACGGCCTCAAAATTTGCCATTCACTTAGAAGATAGAAAGACAGCTCATGACTATTTTGAACTGTCCACTATAGAAAATCAGATACAAGTTAAGGCATCTAATGTGTTAGCTGCGGCATCAGGGGTACATTGGTATATGAAGCACTATCTTAATATGAATATTACATGGTGTGGCAGTCAGAAACAGACAAAAGAGCCTTGGCCTGTTATTGATGGAACAGTGTATAAGGAGACGCCGTATACTTATAAATATTATTTGAATTATTGTACTTATGGGTATTCTATGGTTTTTTGGGACTGGGAAAGATGGGAGCAAGAATTAGATTGGATGGCACTAAATGGCATTAATCTAGTGTTGAGTTTAGTGGGACATGAGGAAGTATGGAGACAGACTTTGTTAGAGCTTGGCTACACTAATGAAGAAGCTAAAGCATTTATTTGTGGGCCAGCCTTTATGCCGTGGCAATGGATGCAAAATATTGAAGGTTGGGGAAGTGAACATACAGACCATTGGTTTAGTGAACGTGTTGCCCTCGCTAAAAAAATTCATGAACGTATGAAAGAACTAGGAATTACACCTGCTATGCAAGGGTACAGCGGTATGATTCCTAAAAACTTTAAAACAAAATATCAAGGTAGTCACACATTAGACCAAGGACTATGGTGTGATTTAGACCGACCAGATCTGCTCATTCCAGGAACAGCTATTTTTGAGCAAGTAGCAGAAATATTTTACCGTAAACAAAAAGAAATTTTTGAGGTGGAAAGTCACTTCTACTGTACAGATCCATTCCATGAAGGGGGCAATAGAGCAGGGCTAGATATAAAAGATTGCATACAGTCCATCCAACAAACTATGCTAGCCCATGATAAGCAGGCTATTTGGGTACTGCAAAGTTGGGGTGAAAATCCTGATGATGTAACTCTTAGTGCTTTAGATAAATCCCATTCCCTTATTTTAGATTTGTGGTGTGAGTCTGCGCCTACTTGGAAAGCTAGAAAAGGCTTCAATGGTATACCTTGGTTATGGTGTGTTTTGGGTAACTTTGGTGGAAAAAACGGAATTTATGGAAACTTACAGGCGACGGCTAATGCTCACTTAGAGGCATGTGGGCATCCAGAGTCTGGGCAAATGTTAGGGATTGGTATGACTATGGAAGGTATAGAAAACAATCCTGTAGTATGGGATTTGCTTTGTGATAGTAGTTGGGACAAAGAAGAAGTTCGACTAGATGAATGGTTAGAGGCATACATTATAAGAAGATATGGACAACCAACAGAAGCTGCGACTCAAGCTTGGCAACTTTTAAAAGAAAGTATTTATAACTGTACAAGAAGACAAGAAGGTGGAATGGAAAGTATCTTTTGTGCGCGACCTCGTTTAGATATAGATAGTGTTTCAACATGGGGACCTAAGAATTACTACTATCCTATTCAAGATGTGGTGCTTGCAAGTGAGTTACTCTTTAAAGGCTATGACATACTAAAGGGTTCAGAAGGTTATTTATATGATATGGTAGATGTCACAAGACAGGCATTATCTGACTTAGGACGTATACAATATGCCAAATGGGTAGAGGCCTTCAAAATGAGAGATCTAGAAGGTTTTAAAAGAGAAAGCAATAAATTTTTAGAAATGATTTTCAAAATGGATGAGCTTCTGAGTGCACACCCAGACTTTTTACTAGGAACTTATCTAGCAAATGCTAGAAGTTTAGGACAAACAGAAGCTGAACAAGACTACTTAGAGTGGAATGGAAGAACAATTATCACCCTTTGGGCTAATGAGGCGGGGTCTAAATCTCTTAGAGATTATGCGCATCGTCAGTGGGGTGGGTTGACACAAGACTTCTACTCTAGAAGGTGGAAGAAATACTTTGAAGTACTCCAAGAAGCTTTAATGACGAATATGCTAGAAGTAGAAATAGATTGGTATGCTATGGAAGAAGAATGGACAAATAGTCATAATGTTTATCCAATTAAACCAAGGGGTGATTTAAAAGGTATTATAGAGAGTATTCAACAAAACTATTTTTATTAAATGTTTTGTTTGAAAGCGGGGTGTTGGATTATATAATCCAATATATTTAGAGTTAGATGGAGGTTAGCTTGTAAGATGATTAACTTAAATGATAATGGTGTTCATATATTGCAAAAATGTATGCATAGCCTATGTAAATGAAGATAGAGGTTTAGTTAAGCGAAAATAGTGCATCAACTGTTTTTGTGAATAGGTAGGACTGCTATAAAAAGAAGATAAGGAAGAGGATGGAAATGAAAAAGCCAAATATTGTTGTTATTATTTCAGATGATCATGGACATTGGGCATTAGGTTGTGCGGGGAACAAAGAACTTCAAACACCTCATTTAGATCGTATTGCACAAGGTGGAATTCGCTTTGAGAACCTATTTTGTGCATCTCCGGTATGTTCTCCGGCAAGGGCATCCTTATTTACAGGTAAAATTCCTTCGCAACATGGAGTGCATGACTGGATTAGCAAAGGACATGCAAATGAATCGGATGCGAGTGAGGCTCTTTTGCAAGAAATGTATAAAGAGAAGGTTGAAACTAAGTTTTCGTGGATTACACAGCAATTAAAAGGGGATCATGCAATTAACTATTTAGAAGGCCACACATGTTTCACAGAGATTTTGACTAAGATAGGCTATACTTGTGGTTTAAGTGGGAAGTGGCACCTAGGTGATAGTGCAACACCACAATTAGGATTTAGTTACTGGCAAACTATTGCCTTAGGTGGGGACCATTATTACAATGCAGCAGTACTTAAAGATGGCAAGTTCGACATTTTGCCAGAAGGTAAATATCTGACAGATCATATTACAGATAAAGCTATGGATTTTTTAGAAACACAAAAGAACAAAGAAGAACCATTTTACTTAAGTGTACATTATACTGCGCCACATGCACCTTGGGATAAGTCTGAGCATCCAGAAGAATTTTATAGTCTCTATGAAAATTGTCCATTTGAATCCGTAGAAGATGAGGAAGGGCATCCATGGGGGCCATATCATTCACATACAAAAGAACAAATGAAACAAGCTAAGGAATATAGTTTAAGAGGGTATTATGCTGCTATTTCAGCTATGGATAAAGGGATTGGGGAAATTCTAGATTATTTAGATGAACAAGGTTTAGCAGAGGATACCATTATCTTCTTTACAGGGGATAATGGTATGAGTGTTGGTCAACACGGCATCATTGGAAAAGGTAATGGAACTTTTCCAATGAATATGTATGATACAGCTGTAAAAGTGCCAGGGCTTTTAAGATATCCAAGGGGTATTAAAGGAGGGCAAGTAAAGGATGAACTTGTCAGTCACTATGATATTATGCCAACCTTATTAGATTACCTTCAAGTGGATCACAACATTGACTTGGCCGAACTACCGGGCAGAAGTTTCTTACCTGTATTAAAAAGTGAAGAGCCCGTAGATCAAGGGGAAATTATCATTATGGATGAATATGGCCCAACACGAATGATTCGTACAAAAGAATGGAAGTATATTCATCGTTATCCCTATGGAGATCATGAACTCTACGACCTTAAAAATGACCCACAAGAAAAGATTAACCTAGTGAAGTCTCCAGAGCATCGAGCTAAGCGAGAAGAGTTGTTGGCAAGACTAGAAACTTGGTACTATAAATATGCAGATCCAAAAGTAGATGGCAAGGGCGAGCCTGTCAAAGGAAATGGACAACTTGAAAAATGTGGTATTTATAAAAAGGGTAAGACTGTGTTTACACAATAATAAAATGGCTAAAGAAGTAAGATAAAAGAGAAATCAAAATAAAAGGTACAAAACCATTTCGGGTTTTGTGCCTTTTGTTTTGATCTATAGGTACTAGGTGTTAATAAAGTTCATCACATACATAACTTAAGCAATATTTACTAGCAGGTTCTTCTTCCCGCACCATCCATCTTCCATTAGTAAAATCAGGGATTGCAATAGGTTGACTGCCAAGGGCAATGGATTGCTCAGATAGAGTGCTGATACACATCCAAGAAGCTATGTCGTATACATCGATAGGTACTTCAGTACCGGCTTTTGCACATTCGAAGAATGCTTTAAGAACAAGCCAGTCCATGCCACCATGTCCACCTTGTACACCTTCTTTAAGAAATTGTTTCCAAAGTGGGTGGTCGTATTGCTCTCTATATTTTTCTACATTGTTCCATTGTTCTTGCCACTTGAAGTCATAGGCATTATGTTCTCCATCTAAGAAGAGAGACATATTGTCTTCCATAAAGATAGCTTTTGTACCTTGTACTTGGAAGCCTCTAGAGTAAGCACGAGGAAGTGTTGTATCTAAAGTAATGACAATGGTTTCACCATGTACACATTTGATCATGGTTGTGATGACGTCACCTTGCTCAAAATGTGTATGCATAAGTTCAGTATCGTCAGATTTATGCTGTTGAATGAAAGCATTCATGCCTCTTGCCTTAGAAGACATAGAAGTAAGAGAAAGCATGCGGTTGCCTCTGTTAATGTCTAAAACTTTGGCAATAGGACCAATTTCGTGAGTTGGATAGTTTTCACAGTTGCGGTTTGCATAGTTGACTAAGCGGTAATGCCTATTTTCTTTTCCATAGCCTATTTCACTTCTAAGATCGTGACGGTAGCCGCCTTGACAGTGAACAACTTCTCCAAAGATACCTTTTTTCACCATGTTAAGTGCCATAAGTTCTTCACGGCCATAACAGCAGTTTTCAAGCATCATACAAGGTACACCTGTTTTTTCGTAAGCTTTAACAAGATCCCAACATTCTTCGATAGAGTAAGCGCCACCTACTTCTAAGCCAACATATTTACCCGCTTCCATGGCTTCGATGGCGATTTGAATATGGCCCATCCAAGCACTTGTAATAACAACGGCATCTACTTCAGGCATTGCTAAAATCTCTTTGTAGTTTGTTGTAGCGACAGGCGTATTACCATGCGTTTCTTGGATTCTATTTGCTGCACCTTCTGCACGGTCAGAATAGGTATCACATACTGCTATGACATTGATATCATTCATGTGTAAAATAACGCCATCGAGAAGGCCACATCCTCTAGCGCCTGCACCAATTAATCCGATATTAAGAGTAGTTTTCATGGTTAAATTCCTTTAATTTGTAAGGTGTTTTGAAATTTCTTTGTTAAGAGTACTTCTAAAGTCTAAAAGATAAGTAGCATCATGAGGGTAGCTTGAGAAAGTAATAGGAGTCTCAAGAGAAGCTTCCATAAGCCTTAACACATGATCTTTAGAAGTGAGTGAAGCAAGGAGCTGCATCGCACGTAAGTCGTAAAGAGCTTCTGTAAACACTTTAAGTCTAATAGACTCTACAGGTCCATTTGCTCCAGGGTAAACTAAGAAAGCATCACCAGAAGGAAAGGCTGAACCTGCATCAGTTACGCAGTAAGGATTAATAGCTTCTTTAGAGAATTGTGAGTTATAGAAGTTATAGCCCCATTGTAAGAAACCTGCGATATCATATTTAAATAGTTGTAAGCCGATGATTCGGTTGCGGAAGCTTGGAAGTGCCATAAAACGATTGCTTACTTGATCTGCTTGCGCACAACAGTAGTATGTCCAAAGAGTTGGTACGCCTGCATCAATAAAGGCATGAACATGGTCGTTGCTTGGAATTGGATGTTTAAGCGCACCTGTTTGGTAGAATTCTAAGTTAGAAAGCGCATCAATAATAGGATAATTTTCTAAATGTTTTTCTACTAGACTACAAGCAAATTTGTAGTTTTCTAATTGATCTAAACCAGGTTCGTCAGAAAGATGGAAGTAACATTTATCTTTGAGGTCATGAGCTTCAAGGTAGGTAGTAAGTTGTGGTAAAAATGTGTCTAAGAATACTTTGTAAGATGGATCTTTAGCTAATGTATCCCAACCAAAGATTTGAGTCATTTGACCCTCTACAGTAGCCATGATTTTAGGAATAGCAAAAGCACCCCATTGAGTGAAAAGATGTGACATTTCAAAGTACTCAATCCCTACACGTTGAGCAATTTCAATCCAGCGACCTAATTTGTCAAAGTTAAAGCTATACTCACCGTTGTTTACAGTTACATCAATAAGTTGAACAGTAAGACGTTCACCGCCTATTTCAGTATCTAAAGGAGGTGTAAATAGAGGAGTTAAGATCATGTTGATACCATGTTTGCTCGCTGTGTGCATAAAGGATTCAACAAGTTCCCAATATCTTTCAGAGAATACATCCACTTGATAGAAGTTAGCTATGCAGTCGGTATGGAACCATTCGGTATGTACAAGTGTTTGTTTTGGAAGTGCGGCATCTATAACTTCTAAGTTGAAAGTTTGGCGGCTTACTTCTGTACCGCTTGCATCTTTAAGTACAATAGTAATAGGATGGTTACCTGCAGGAAGTTCTGTAGAACCGTCTACTTCAAACCATAGACTACGCCATTGGTTAGGTAAAATTTTAATTTTGTTTTCTTTTAATGGTTCAAGTACATCAGGAAGTAGACCTGGCATACTTGTAAGGTAATCTTGGTCAGGGTTTGGTGGACTTGGATAGTTAGAAGGTACAAGACCAACAGATTTAATGGTAATAGCAGTTGCAAGAGGAGAGTCCACGTAAATAGTAACGGGACCTCTCCAGAGCCAAGCGTGTTCTGTGCTTTGATAAGCAATTTGGAAGTTGAAAGACTCATTTTTTAAAATAGATGGTTGTTCTACAAATGTAGAAACAGGTTGTTGGGTAGGTAAAACTTTTTCTAAAGATGAAAGCAAGATTGTAGATAACATATAAAAGTATCTCCTTAATATCTTTTTTAGTTGTACAAAATTTATAATAATAGCTTATCTTGATTATAATCGTATAAAAATTAAGCGTCAATAAAAAAATAGGCAAAAAAATATTAAAAACATAAAAATTTTTACTGTTTTTTTATTGGAATCATAGTAAAATAGAAATAACACACATTCTAGGAGGTAAGAAAATGTTACAAAATACACTATTAGAGCGCTTGGTAAGTACAGTACCTACTCAAAGACACCTTGATTGGCACGAACTAGAATTTTATGCATTTATTCATTTTGGAATTAATAACTTTTATGATCGTGAGTGGGGGAATGGTAAAGAAGATCCAGCTAAGTTTGATCCTTCTGAACTAGATACAGATCAATGGGTACAAACTATTAAAAGTGCTGGAATGAAAGCAGTTATTTTAACTTGTAAACATCATGATGGATTCTGCTTATGGCCAAGTGCATATACCGAGTTTAGTATCAAAAGCAGTCCTTATCAAAAGGGTAAAGGTGACATTGTTAAGGCCTTATCTGAGTCTTGTCAAAAATATGATATGAAATTTGGTGTATATCTTTCACCATGGGATCAAAATAATGAAGCCTATGGAGATTCAGAAAGATATGATGACTATTTCATCAAACAGATGACAGAGCTTTTAACTAATTATGGCCCTATTTTTAGCGTGTGGTTTGATGGAGCATGTGGAGAAGGTCCGAATGGTAAAAAACAAATTTATGATTGGAAAAGATACTATGCATGTATCCGTGAGCTTCAACCCAATGCAGTTATTAACATTTCAGGACCAGACATTAGATGGTGTGGTAATGAGGCAGGACATTGCAGAACATCTGAATGGAATGTTGTGCCAAGTCGTTTGGCAGATACGAGTTATGTGGCAGAAAACTCACAACAAGCAGATGATGAAGCCTTTAGAGAAAGACCTATTACGTCTTTAGACGAAGATCTAGGTAGTCAAGAAGTATTAAAAGATGAGAAAGACTTTATTTGGTATCCTGCTGAAGTGGACACATCTATTCGTCCGGGTTGGTTCTACCATAAACATGAAGATGACCAAGTAAAGAGTTTAGAAAAACTTTTAGAAATTTACTACAACTCTGTAGGTGGCAATGCTTCTTTACTTCTCAATATTCCAGTAGATAATAGAGGGCTTATTCATGAAAATGATGCAAAACGTTTAGCTGAGCTTGGTCAGTATATTCAAGCAGCATTTGCATCAAATGTAGCACCAACAAGTAAAGTAAGTTCAAATTGTGAGACACAAGAAGCTTATGCAGTGGAAAATGTCTTAACACAAGATACCACATATTTCAAGCCAGCAACGAATCAAGCACAAGTTACTTTAAGCTTTGAATTTGATAAAGCTTATGTGATTAATCACGTTGTTTTACAAGAACAACTTACAGAAAGTCAACGTATTGAAAGTTTTGAAGTTTGGGCAGAGCAAAAGGGTCAAATGGAGAAAGTCTATACAAGTACAGTAGTAGGTTCAAGACGTATTTGTAAATTTGATGCTGTTACAACAGAAAAAATTGAAGTGCGTATTACAGATTCAAGAATCTACCCTACACTTAAATTTGTAGGAATCTATGAAGCAAACTAATAATAAGAAGACAGTAAATTAACTAGAAGACAATGACGGGGGAATAATTACAGTGAGTTTAAACAAAGAAAAATTAATCGGATATGTCCACACACAAGATTTAAAGACGGTAACAAATGAGGATGCAAGAAATTTAGACATTATTAACATTGCTTTTGGACACATTCAAAATGACCTTATCGTATGGGGAACTTTTGATGTTGTAGAGCAAATGGAACGTTTAAAAGAACTTAATCCAACACTTAAATTTGTTCTATCTATAGGTGGATGGAGTGCTGGTGGATTTTCTGAAGCAGCAGAGACTGAAGGTAGTAGAAAATCTGTTGCAAACAGTGCATTAAAATGGATTACAGAGTATGGATTAGATGGGATTGACTTAGACTGGGAGTATCCATCTTATACAGTGGCAGGTATTAAAGGCTGTAGAGAAGACAAACAAAACTTTACACTTTTACTGAAAGAAATTAGAGAAACGCTTGATACAGTAGATACTTCCTATATGCTAACGATTGCAGCAGGAGGAGGAAAGTACTATTTAAAAGGTGTAGAAATGGCTGAGGCTATTAAATACTTAGACTATGTACAGTTAATGACTTACGATTTAAGAGGTGGTTTCCAAGTGCTTACTGGACACCATACTAACTTATATCCTTCAGAACTTGATTTGTTTGATTTTAGTACAGCTGAGGCAGTAGATGACTTTATGCAAGCAGGTGTGCCAGCAGATAAGATTGTAATAGGAGTAGCCTTCTATAGTAGAATGTGGAAAGGTGTGCCAGATGTGGATCATGGCTTCTTGCAAATGGCGCAAACAGTAGGGACATATGGACCAAGCTATTGCAAACTTGTAAACGAATATGTTAACAAAAATGGTTTTATAAGATATTGGGATGATGTAGCTAAAGCACCTTATTTATTTAATGGAGATACTTTTATTTCTTATGATGATGCAGAATCTATTCATCATAAAATAGCGTATATGAAAGAAAAGAAATTAGCAGGGATTATGTACTGGGAATACTGCACAGATACAACAAGAACCTTAACAGGTGTAATGAGACACGAAATTGAGCAATAGGTAATAAATGATTTTAATAAGGAGAATAAGACAATGCAACAATGGTTTACAGATGCTAAATTAGGAATTTTCATTCACTATGGAATTTACGCTGTAAAAGGCGTATCAGAATCTTGGTCTTTCTATCACAATAGATTAACACATGAAGAATACTTAGATCAATTAAATGGGTTTACAGCTAAGAACTTTGACGCAGATAAATGGGCAGATCTTATTGAAAAGTCAGGCGCACGTTATGCAGTACTCACTTCAAAACATCATGATGGTGTGGCGATGTTTGATACACAATATAGTGATTTAAGTGTAGTGAAACGTTCTCCAGCAAAACGAGATATTGTAAAAGAGTTTAATGCAGCGATTCAAAAAAGAGGCATTAGAACAGGTGTATACTTCTCACTTATTGACTGGTCACATCCAGACTATGCTAGTGTATACCCAGGTGGACAAGTACCAGAAGACTTAACAAGTATGAATAAGTACACCGGTCCAACAGATGGTATACAAGATGAAGCAAGGTGGGAAAACTTTATTCAATTTAACCGTAACCAACTTGGTGAACTGCTTACTAACTATGGTCAAGTAGATTTACTTTGGTTTGATGGAGACTGGGAAAGAAGTGCGCAGCAATGGGGCTTACCGGAGTTTAAGACCTATTTACAAAGCTTCAACGAAGATATTATCATCAACTCACGTTTTTGCGGACATGGGGACTACAAAACTCCAGAACAAGGTATTCCAATTACACGTCCAGAAGGTGCATGGGAATTCTGTACAACAATCAATAGATCATGGGGTTACCAACCAAGAGATACACACTACAAAACATTAAAACAAATTCTTAGAATGTTTACAGACTGTATTAGTATGGGCGGAAATATGCTTTTAGATATTGGACCAATGGAAGATGGTACGGTTCCACCACAACAAGAAGAAATTTTACTTGGGCTTGGTAAATGGATCCATGAGCATGAAGAAGCTGTATTTGATACAGAAGAAGGCATTATGCCACGTTACTGGGCGGGTGGGAGTACCCTTTCAAAAGATAAGAAAACACTTTATCTTTTCGTACATGATACACCACAAGAAAGCTTATGCTTAAAGGGGCTTTCAACACCTATTAAACGTATTAGTGTAGTACACTCTGGTAAAGAGTTAACCCATGTAATTCATGGTGGTGTGCCTTGGTTCAACATCCCAGGGACAACATGGATTAATATTACACCAGAAGATGCACATGAGCATATTACGGTTGTAAAGGTTGAGCTTGAGGATGAAATTGACATGTATGGTGGTTCGGGAGCAGTTGTGACACATAACTAAATTGTTTATAATAGAAGAGAAATGAACAACTAGAAATGTTGAACTAGAAAGTAGGCGTAGCACATGTTAGTAAATAACGAACACAAACAAATTATTGAAGAACGCTTTGAGGCAGTAAGAGAAGCAGCTAAACATAGAGAAGAGGAGCTCTTTGGTGTACTTAATCAATGTACAGAAGATGAAGCTATTTGTTTAAAATACCTTTATGCCTTCATGCCAGAGCAAGACCTTGCAAACCATGATGGTGAACTTTTCTTGAAATTTGTAAGACATGCTCTAAAAGTACGTCAAATCGTACCTTGGGGAGATAAGCTTACAGGTGGTTTATTCTTAAACTATGTACTACAATACCGTATGAGCAATGAAAATGTTGAGTTTTATAAAGATGACTTCTTTGAGGAGCTTTACCCACGTATAGAAGGGAAAAGTATGAAAGAAGCAGCGCTTATTATCAACTACTGGTGTTTTGAAAAAGCAACTTATCAAACAACAGACTCAAGAACGACTTGTCCACTTACAACACTTCGCAATGCATATGGAAGATGTGGAGAAGAATCTGTGCTTGGCGTAGCAGCTTTTAGAAGTGTAGGCATTCCTGCAAGACAAGCTTATACACCAAGATGGGCACACTGTGATGACAACCATGCATGGGTAGAAGTATGGACAGATGGAGAATGGCACTTCTTAGGTGCGTGTGAACCAGAAGCTACACTTGACTCAGGTTGGTTCCAACTTTCAGCTTCTCGTGGGATGCTTATTCAAAGTAAAGTATTTGCAACTACTGTAGAAAATGAATTAATTACACGTCAAACAGACAGTGCAACAGAAGTTAATACACTAGACCGTTATGCAGCAACAAAAGAGATTACAGTTACTGTACAAGATGCTGAAGGCAATTTAGTTGAAGGTGCACACGTAAGATTTGAAGTTGTAAACTACTCAGAGCTATTCCCACTTACAGAGATTGTAACAGATGCTAAAGGGGAAGCTAAGTTTGTAACAGGATTTGGTGACTTAGTAATCTATGTACATAAAGATGGCGTTGCAACATACGACCAAATTGATGTACGTTTAGATGATATGCTTACAGTGGTATTAGAAGATAAAGCACGTACACATGGTAGGGTAGAAACGATTACACTTGTGCCACCAAAAGGTGCATCTCCAGATGAAAATGCTATTGATGAAGCAACACGCAAAAATCATGAAGCATGTCACCAACATGCGCTTAAAACGAGAAAAGCTTTTGTTGAGACATTCTTTTTAGGTGAAAAAGCAACAGAGTGGGCAAAAGATTTTGCACCTTTTGAAGAAGGTGTAGAAAAACACTTAGAGTCTGCGCGTGGAAACTACGAAGAGATTCAAGCTTTCTTCAAAGATGAGGAAACTTACAATCTTCTTGAATACAAGGTAAAAATGCTTAATACTATGAAGACAAAAGATTTATCAGATACAAGCTGTGAAATCTTGAAAGCACACCTTCAACATGCACTACAATTTGCAGATGACTTTGAAGAAGAGACTTTTGTGAAAGGTATTTTAGCACCTCGTATTGCAACAGAAAAGATTACGCCATACCGTCAAGGATTAGAGGTATTCTTTGATGAAGAGGCAAAAGTTAACTTTAAACAAAATCCAAGAAGTATTTATGACTATGTAGATGAGTATATTGCAACTGCTACAAGTGCACAAAATGTTTACTTATGTGCACAACCAGTAGGTATGATGAAGGTAAGACTTGGACATGTGGCATCTAAAAAGCTTCTCTTTGTAGCTCTTTGTAGAACATTTGGTATTCCAGCTAAATTAAATAAAGAAAATGGGAATATGAGTTACTTCCAAAATGGAACTTGGATAGAGATTGAAGTGGGTGTAGCACAAGAAGAAGTTGTGAAAAATAGTACACTAACTTTAAAAGCAGAAGATGATACTGTGTATGAATATATGAAAAATTACACAGTAGGTCGTTATGTGGGAGATGTTTACCGTACACTTTACTTAGGGACAGGTGAATGGGTAGATGGATCTGTAAGTTATCCAGTAGAAGCTGGGGAGTATCGTATCGTTACGGTAAATAGAGAAGCAAGTGGTACGGTTCATGCAAATCTTTACTATGTTGATGTAAAAGAAAATGAAACAGTAGCGTTAGGCATCAAGCTTGCTGAAGTAAATAATGCACATCAAAAAGAGATTATTGTAAAAGAAGCGACTTTCATGAATGCAAATGGAGATGTATGCGAGCTTTCAGAAGTGACGCAGGATACAAGAAACATTGTAGCCTTCTTAGATGCAGGTGCAGAGCCTACAGAACATCTTCTTAATGAAATGATTGAAGCTAAAGAACAATATTTAGAGCTTGAACCAAGTGTTGTACTTGTTGTAGAAGAAGCTAAAGATTTAGACAATCCAACACTTCAAAAGACAATAGCAGCGTTACCATTTATCAAAGTGTATGTAGGTTACAATAAAGAGGATTTAACATATCTTTATGAGGACTTTGAAATCTTAGACAAAAAGTTACCATTGGCGTACGTTATGAACAAACCAATGATAGCAAGTATGGCTATTGCAGGATACAATGTAGGAATTGGAACAATGCTTCTTAAATATTTAGAAGCAAAATAGGCATTGATAAACAAAGGGCTAAGGGCACAAAATGCCTTTGGCCCTTTGTTTAATTCTAGCATAGATTAAAGGGGGCGTTGCAAATGATGGACTTACACTGTGGATTGGCAAATGAAATGTATAAGTATAGTTATGGGAATTACAACCCGTGGCAAGTACCTTTTGGGGAACAAGAGGATATTCAACTGGTGTGTGGAAAAAATGATAGAGTAGCCACTCAACTTTTGCTTTATAGCAAAGAAGAAATGATGGTAAGTTTAGAAGCTTCACCAGCTTTTTATAAGGTATATCCAGTGCCTACAGTAAGAGTGGAAGTAGAATCATGTATAAAGGGTTTACAAGTCACAACTCAACTGGTGGAGTTGGTAAGGGATGATGATGGAAACTATAAATCAGAAGTTCTTTTAAGCAAGGGAAAGAAGTTCCAAGAACGATTGAAGGTACAGCCGACTTGGATTGAACTTGCGACAGATGATGAAGTAGAGGCAGGAGAATATAGTGTGACAGTGAAGGTTTATGTGAGTCATTTGTTACAAGATGAAACGCTCTATAGGACACTTCGAATCAAGTTACGAGTAATGGATGTAAGGGTGCCAAGTTTGCATGAAGGCAAGTTTTACTTAGATTTATGGCAACACCACACCTCTTTAGCGAGGACTTATGAGGTAGGACTATGGAGTGAAGATCACTTTGCATTGTTGAAGGACCATTTAAAGGTGCTACAAGAACTTGGACAAAAAGCTATTACTATCATTGCTTCAGACATTCCGTGGTCAGGGCAATGGTCTACTTATTATAGAACCAATGCATCAGATACTTTTGAGTACAACATGATAAGTGTGAAGAAGAAAGCTGATGGTACCTTTGGTTATGACTTTAGTGCTATGAACCGTTATGTACAAATGTGTTTGGAGATGGGTATAGATGGAGAGATTGAAATCTTTGGGCTTCTAGGTATTTGGACAATGGAAGATGCAGGCTACACAAAAGTGATAGAAGATAGCCAAGATGCTATTCGTATTAGATATTTAGATGAAGTGACGGGGACATACTGCTATATTCGAAAAAGAAAAGAACTAGAAGCATATATTCGTGCAATAGATGAGAATATAGTAGCTAGTGGCTGGTCTCATTTGGCAAAAGTAGTGTGTGATGAACCTAATGACCCAGCACACTTTAAGCATGTGCTTAGTGATTTACTAGAACTTATGCCACATGTGCAGTTTAAAGTGACTATTTGTAGTATGCAAACAGTATTAGAAGACCTGCCAGGGGTGAATGATTATGTACTTAATTTGCCACTTATTTTGGATAGACCAGACCGTATACAAGTTATTCGTCAAGAAAAGAATGTTAATATGAGTTATTATGTAGCCATTGATCCCAAATGTCCCAATACGTTTTTAAGATGTTATTTGGCAGAGGCAAGATTCTTGCCTTGGCTTTCTATGTTGATGGACATGGATGGTTTTTTAAGATGGGCAATATGGCTTTGGCCAAATGAGCCTTTTGACTTTGAGAGTTATCATTATCAAAAGTTCAAAGCTGGGGGGACACACTTTGTTTACCCAAGTAAAAGAGGCAAGCCACTTTATAGTCTGAGATATAAAAATTTGCAAAAAGGTATTCGAGATTATCTTATTTTCCAGATGTATGCTGAAGCTTTTGAGGGGAAAGAAGAGGTACATCAGGCAATTAAAAGCATTATGAAAGTGAAGCAAATAGAAGAGATGGCAGGAAGGTATAGAAAGAATGCTGATGAAGTATTGTCTTTAAACTATTGGGAGTACGAGAA
Source organism: Niameybacter sp. (assembly GCF_036655075.1). Taxonomy (NCBI): domain Bacteria; kingdom Bacillati; phylum Bacillota; class Clostridia; order Lachnospirales; family Lachnospiraceae; genus Niameybacter; species Niameybacter sp. Next base: position 42,596 of record NZ_JAVVQU010000004.1, read on the forward strand.
GGTTGTTAATCAGTTTATGAGTCGATTAGAGACATTAGTAAAATGAGAAAAGCCTATGAAACTTAATCAAAGTTTCATAGGCTTTTCTGTATAGAAATCTATAGTTGATGAGTTCTAAATCTTCAAATCCAATACGATGACCCTCTAAGCGTGTGCAAGAAATTGCACCACTGAAATGAGGATAGAAAATACCACAGTCTCCGGCAGGAAGTTGTGATTGGAAGTCATTGTTGTAGTTGGTATACGCCTCAGTATTCATACAAACACAAGATTGTTCATAAGGATTGAATTTGAAGAAGCTACTGCCCCAATGGAGGAAACCGTCCACTTCATAGAGGGAAGCTACCCAACCAAAGAGTACAGTGCGTAATCTTTCCATATCTAAAAGTCTGTTAAGGTAAGGACCGGTAGGTTCTAAACAAGTATAGACCAATACACGCTCACCTTCAGTGATGCGTGTATTGTAGAAGTCCAGGTCTTGTTCATAATCAGCAACGTTAGGGCACCAAACGGTATTTTGTCTGCCGTAATGGGCTAATTTGAAATAAGAAGTAATGTGTTCTAGCCACTTATCACTCCATGGTAAGCAGCAGTGTAAGTTAGCGACATTATTAAGGTTGATCCAGTTTACATATTTGTGAGAGTCTTTGCCACATTCAGGGACAGATACCGGATAAGCTCCAACTAGAAGTGTGACTTTTCAGGTAGTCTGACCTATTGTAATAAGGATATCCCATTTTTGCTCAGTATAAGTCTTCACATTAACAAGTGTTCTAAAGGCTACAGCTAGTGATGTTCCTTTAGCTTGCAATATATTACGCATAGGTTTTAGTGCTTCGTAAATCATAAAAGGTGCCCTTCAGATAGTGTAAGGGTTGTAACGTTTGTCAAAACATTCTGTACGCGTATGGATGCCTGTGTTTGATTCTACAGGAACAGGTACTAATTCGAAGAATTTGAAATGGTCATAAGGTGTGTGCCAGCGAAGCTGTTTGAGGCGCTATGTACTTGATAAAACTGTTGGACAGATGAAGCATCTGTATCAGGATATAGAGCATCTAATTCATCAAAAATACCGACTTTAAAATATGAAGTTGTCACTGTAATAATCTCCATTAGGTAACGTGAAAGTTTATTTAACTATTAAGTTCTGCTAATGAATCTGTTACAAATTGGTCCACTGTGATTTTCCATTCTTCTACCTTGTGTAGATCACTTTTACGAGCAATTTGTGCAAAGTGTGCAATGCGCTCAAGTTGTTGCTTGGTAGAGCCATATTTGAGGACAATACCAGCATAGTCAATAGGAAGGGCTGCAACTTGTACACGTAAAAGTAAGTCTTCATTTGCTGAGACACTTGCTTTAGCACGTTCAAATAACTGAGTATACTGATTAAAAAGTTTTTTTGTTAAGAAAGTTTTTTTGGCATCTAATGGGCCACCAAAGATATCTAAGCGGTGATTATGTTTTTCTTGTGCATCATGGATAGTCTGAATGTATTCTAAGATATAAGGTGCAGCGTCTTGGTAGTACCCTTGACAGAAATCTTTCATATGTGATTCTATGTCACAATGTGGATCCCAAGCAAGTTTGGCTAAGAGATAGCTACGTAGGTCAGACCATTCACCACCTATTTCTCGGTTGCATTGACTAAAGAGGAGTTTAACCTTATTTTTAACGAAAAACTCCATATTTGGTGCCAGTGTACGTAAGTTAGGGAAGGGGCTGACGAGACTTCTAAATTGGATGTTGTAGTCCCAAAGTGAAACGTTGTCAGAAATACTTGCCCAAAACTCTAGTTCGTCCTTGCTTTCTTTGCAACTTGGGTCTGTAGAAATAGGAAGACCGCGGTTAGCTTCAATATTGCAGGTCATAATATGTACATTTTTTGCTGGGCGGGTATGTTTGGGTGGCTTCCTTGTGTACCAGTAGGCTAGGGTAGATATAACTTTGTCTGGAAATTCTGCTGCTACTTGGTTAACAAAGTTGAGGACAGAGCCCATTGGACTTTCATCATAGGCATCTATCTTTTGGCAATGTTCACAAGTACAGTAGTTGGCATCATCATTTTGACTTACAGACCAGTAGAGACATTCAGGTTTTTCATCCATAAATTTTCTGAGATTTTCTATCATTACTTTTCTAACTTCTGGACTGCTTAGACAAGGCTCGCCTTGGGGATGACGCTCTCCTTTAAGTAGAGCGAAGTATTCAGGATGTTCCTTGAAGTATGTGTCGCTTGGGAGTAAATTTTGGAACGAATGGCACCAAAATCCCCAACCCTCGTGAACTTTACTTTGGGCAGCTTTGTGTTTTTCGGCAAAAGCTTTGTTTTCAAAGTTTTTGTAATACACTTCACGGTATTCGATGGAAGGAATATAAGCATAAGCCTCTATCTCAAGCGTTAAGTTAGGTATATGAGGGATATAGTCTACATCGGGTGTGAAATAACGACAACCTATAACTCTTTCTAGGAAGTCATAGATGGCGTAGACAAAAGCTTGTTCATTTTCAGCAGTAAAGATAAGGGTTGAGTGTCCAAGGTCTTGTTGGACTTCATAAGCGAACCCGTTATGTCCGTATTCGGATGAAACTGCAAAAGCAATCGTGTAAGGTAAAGTGGATGAAGTTTCTAGTGTAAAAGGTGTATTGGTGACTTTTGTGAGGTAGTCTGCAAGGAGTGTGGCTGCACGATTGCTAAGTGCATCGCTTTGAATGGTGCAAAGTGGTTGCTGATCTTTCGTCATTTCAAAAAGCATGATAATGCCTCCATAAGGTTAATTTGTAGTAGGTAAAGTTTTTATACTTGTTTCAAGTGTTCCATCTTGGAAAGTAGTTGCGATGGTAAGGCGTGCACCATCAAAGTCAGAAAGCATACAGTTTTGAACAGATAAGCTTAAAGTGTCAGGTGTAGTTGCTTGGTAGTATACTTCATAGACAAAGTAGTCATCTTCTTTTAATGTAGGAACAAGAGTAAGTGGTAAATCGGAAGTGAGTTCTACTAAGTCTAAGTTGTGGTGTGCATCATCTTGTTGCTTAGCTCTTAAGGTAACAGCGTTATTATGTTCAAATCCAAGTATATGTAGGTTGAGCAAAGCAAAGCTATTAGGTTTAAGTTTCAAGGTTAATAATTTATACCACTCATCTTTGTGAGTTATATTGAGGTAATGTCCCATAGAATAAGTTGGGAAACGGTGAACCTTGCTAATAGCTTGATGGTCATATGATGCAGTATTTTGCATAATGGCTGGTAAATAGCAACTTAGGTTATGACAAACAATATCTCCTTTTTGCTCTGTGAGTAGATAAAGTGCTTGAGCCTGATTGTCGTAAGTAAAGCAAGAATAGCCATCATTACTTGTGTGAAGCACTTCTGCAATGGTATTCCAATGAATATAATCATCTGTCACCATTAAAGTAAGTTTGCTACGTTGCCAAGAAATACCTGTGTGTTGTGGTGTAGCATAGACGCAGTACTCTTTTTGGTTAGGAGCGGTGAATTTAAGTAAAGGTGATTGACAGCCGCCAAGTTCATAGAGTGTGTTATTAGAAGTGTGAGGAGTCCAAGTTGTTCCAAGGTCTGAAGTTGTGTAGAAGCCTCTAGCGTCAGTGAGTGGCGTACGACATGAAATGAGGATTTCGTTTGGCTTATATTCAACAATAGAACTTTCGGAAGAGTAGGTCTCAATACGTGTTTCGCTTTGGTGCCATGTTGCACCATGGTCTGTAGAGTAAATAATGCCTGCTGTAGAGCGAATGTTAGTATGAGGTGGTACCCAGCGTTGAATAGGTATAACAAGCGTTCCATTTTCTAATTGAATACCATTGCCTGGGCCTTGCAAGAACAAATTACACGCATCATCATAGAACTTTTTGAGACTGATTTCTTCAGACCAAGTTTTGCCATCATCGTCAGAATAAGCATAAACCAAATCTTGCATTTTGTTATTTTCAGAATCTAAATGCATATGTAGGTCAAGGGCTAGAGCAAAGAGAAAGATGCGGCCTGTTACATGGTCTACAACAATGCAACCATCCATTTTACGGGAGTGGTCTTTATGAATGCCACGTCTGTGATGAACGACTTGTTTATCTATCCAAGTCTTTCCTCCGTCTTCGCTTCTTGCAATGCCAATATCGATAAGATTGTAATCTGAAGAATCTACATAACGAATATCACTTCCTGCTATAAGAGTCCCCTTTTTTGTAATGGTCATAAAAGGAATACGGAAGTAGTGAGCGTTGAAGTCGTTATCATGTTCAAAAACAAGAGAACTAGGTAAAATATTTTGTGAAAACATTCTGATGCCCCTTTCAAAAATAGCTATAATAATCCTATAATAAAATAAAAACTAAAATTTTACTACAAAAAGTTAAAAAAATATATGAATTACACTAACTTTAATGTAATATAAATCTTATGTATACAAAACTGACAATAAAAAGGAGTTTTTGGCATGAAAAAGCAAGCGTTAGTGAACATTTATCATTTTATTAGAAAATCAACTTACAACGATGGTGTTTTTACGTGGGAAGATTTCGATACTTTAAAAAATGAGATGGATATTCTAAAACAACATCAGCTACCAGCTACTTATGCACTTAAGCATGATGCTGTTATGGATGCACAATATACACGACTTATTAAGTCTATGGTAGACGAGAAAGATGAAATAGGAGCATGGTGGGAAATTACACAGGAGATGGCAGATAAAGCAGGCGTAACATGGAAGGGCTGTGATGTGATCGACCTACATGTAAAAGCGGGATACTCTCTGGCTTATACACCAGAAGAAAGAAAAAAACTTATAGATGTTTATATGAAAGACTTTAAAGAAGTCTATGGATACTATCCAAAAACAATTGGTTCTTGGGTTATGGACATTGTATCCTTTGAGTATGCCAAAGAAAAGTATGGTGTAATTGGTGGGGCACTTTGTAGAGATCAAAAAGGAATTGATGGCTTTACTCTTTGGGGTGGATATGTCAATGGTGCCTACTATCCAAGTAAAGTTAATGAGAACATACCTGCTCAAAGTCATGAGATGCAAGTGGATATGCCAATCTTTAAGTTATTGGGACCGGACCCAATCTATAACTTTGAAGCGGAAGTTAGAGAAGGTGCAGGTGGCATTTATACATTAGAACCAGCTTGGACTTGTGGACAGTCTGAAACATGGGTGAAGTGGCTCTTTGACTGTATTACGAAAGAGGAGCAATTAGGTTATGGTTACACACAAGCAGGGCAAGAAAATAGCTTTATTTGGGGTAATGTAGGTGATGGATTTGAGATGCAAATGCGTCACATTGCCAACTTGAGAAAAGAAAATAAAATCCGAGTAGAAAGTCTTAGAGATTCATCTCTTTGGTTTAAAAAGAAGTACCAACTGACACCACCTGTCACCTATACAGCAACAAATGACTGGAATGAAACGTTTGATTTAAAAACCACTTGGTATAGCAGTCGCTTTTATCGCAGTAGCTTAATGCTAGATAAGGGGGTACTTAGTATAAGAGACTTATACATATTTGATGAGCAATATCCATCTCGTTATTTAAATAGTGCTATTGATAATAATGAAAGTATATTTGATGCATTACCAATTCTGAATGCATGCTACTGGAGTACAAAGGAACAAAGAGCAAGCATTGAGTTTGTAAATCTGACAACAGGAGAAGTGATTGCTGGACAAGAAGTGACATTTGAGGGGCAAGAAGATGATAAAACTTGGATTGCAACATGGACTATTCAAGAAGGTCAAAAACTTGTTATTACCCATACAGAAGCCAAAATACATTTTGAACTTCAACAAGAAGGACAAGCAGGATTAGCGTGGGGAATTAGAATCAATACGCTCCCTGTTCTAAGAGAAATTAGAGATAATCAACTCATTTGTGAGCATGAAAACTTTACTTATAAGATGGAAGTAGAGGGGGCTACATGTATGCAAATAGAGCAGCAAGTATTTATTACACCTGTAAATGATGAATGTAGCTTTATTATGAATGAAAGTGAAAGTGTAAGAAGTTTAGAAGTTTTCCAAACAAGGTACTTAGAAGATTCAATAAGCTTTGATGCAAAGGTGGAGGCAACTGTTGAAATTGATTTAGATAAAATAAGTAAGATTAAACTTATTAAACCAATTCTGTCTCACCGTGCAAAGGTGAAACAATATGATGAGATTGTATATTGCACAATGACAGATATTAATGAGGAAAGTGTTATACATTATACACTAAATGGAGAAGAACCAACTGGGGAGTCTTCTAGATATACAGAACCTATTGAAGTAAAAGATGACTGCGTTATTAAAGCGCGTGCTTTTAAAGAAGGACGTATCCCGAGTGACAGCGTAGAAGCTAAATACTTTAATACGTTACCAATATTAGGAATAACAAGTGAAACACAATTTGATCCACGAAAAGTTTTTAACCGAAATGGCGCAAATGATTTAATAGATGGAGAAAAGGGTAGCTTAAACTATGTAGATAATTGTTGGCTCATTACGACAGACGTATTAGATGTTGTACTAGATTTAGGTGAGGCGCGTAAAATAAAAGGCATTAATGTAGGGTTTATGCAAAGTAAGAGATCGGGTCCATGCTATCCAGAGTACGTGACCTATTACGTATCTAAAGACGGTGAACATTTTGAAGAAGTCTTTACACAAAATGTACATGAAGAAAGTGGAGATCCGGATATAGAAATTAAAGATATAGTGGCTGCGATTAATGTAGAGGCAAGATATGTAAAAGTAAAAGCAAAACCGTATAAGTTCTATTTCATTTTTACAGATGAAATCATTATTCAAGGAGTATAGAGAAGTAAGGTAACAAAAAGGTTAAAGTAAAGTTAAAATAGATAATTATAAATGAAAAGAATGAAGAAAGTAAAATTGAAATAAAATATTAAGTAAATAAGTTGGTAAAATACCAGAAATCAAAAAGGGAGTGATTTCTGGTATTTTTGTAAGTAAATCTAAAAAACAGCAATAAAAATACTAAAAATTTCAGATTTATATTGTAAGTTTCATCTAAATGTTGTAAAATATACTTAAATTACAAAACAAAAAAGTTATTTTTTGTGTAAAAGTGCAGTTTTTATTTTAGAAATATAAAGATTGGATTTACTTAACAATAATAATATTTTACTAAAAAGTTGCAAAGCCATTAGAGTGCATAGTGGTGAAAAGTATGATTTTCTTGATAGAGACAATGGATAAAAGCACTGTAGTTGTCTTATGGAGTATAAAAAGGATCTTAATTGAAATTCAATGAAGATAAATCGAAGCTTATTATGAAAATATACTTGAATAACAAAACATAACGAATCTGGGAAAAGTATATTTTTAGAGATGAGTAAAACATCATGAGGAGGTAGCAGAAGATGCTAAAGAAATTTTCTAAAGTACTTGCGCTAGGATTGGCAGGAACAATAGCTCTAACAGGTTGTTCAGGGGGGAAAGGTGCTGAAGCGGGTAATGATGCAGCAAAGGGAGATAAAAATGAACCAACTGTAATCCGTATTGGATCACATGCGGGGAATGGAATGAATCCAGACTATAAAGACCCTATAACGGGTGAGTATAGCATGAGTGAGATGAACAGAGAAATTACAATCCAAGCAATGCAAAAAGTAAAAGATGAACTTAATGTTCAAATCGAATGGGTGCAATTCCCTGGAGATACAACAGAAGTACTTTTACAAAGTGTAATGGCTGGGGACCCAGTTGCAGATATTGTTAACTTATATGCAAATTCACAAGGGATTATCTTAGGGCAAAATGTCCTTCAACCATTAGATGATTACATGGAATACTTTGCAGAAGGCAGTGAAATTCCAGCACCAATCTATGGCAAACAATATTTCATTGAAGTAGCAGGTGGGAAAACACATCCATTATCACCATTATTTTATAACATTGACTACATTGAACAAGTTGATGCTTTAAAAGAAAATGGCAAAACAATTTATCCAACAGACCTTTACAAAGATGGGAAATGGACATGGAGTGTATTTGAAGATTACTTAGCTAAAATCAATGCACACTATGCAAACAGCCAAGGTCCAGAAAGACCAGAAAAAAGAATTGATGCATACAGAACGGACTACACAGAAACACTTATTCAAGCAATGCATTCAGCAGGTGGAAGTATCTACGGTGATGAAGGTCTTGGTATAGAGTCAGAGGGGACAAAACAAGCTGTAGCATATGTTGAAGGTTTAATCAATAAAGGATTACTTCAATGTGATATTACAGAAGGCACAAGTAATAGAGCATACAATGCCCAAGGTGCACCATTTGACATGGGTGAATCAGTATTTGTAAATATTGAAGACTGGCGTTCATCAGGAGCAGCAGCAAAAGCAACTGAACGTGGACAATCTTTAGGATTTATTCCTTTCCCAAGACCAGATCATATGGCATTTGATGATCCAAATTACAGACAAGTTCGTACAGGTGGAGAATCATGGGCAGTACTTCGTGGTGTAGACGAAGCTAAAATTCCTTTAGCAATTCAAACATACCAAGTATATAATGCTGAAAGAAGTAGATTAGAAAAAGAAATGAATGGAGGTGCAGATGAAAAACCACCAATTAGAATAGGTATTGACTTATTCCATGAAGAAATTGGTGCAGATATGCAAGATATTTACTACTCAAGTATTGAAAGAACAGAAGTAAATGAATTATCCAACATGACAGGAGTTTACTGGGACTTCATGAAACTTGCAGGAGATTCAATCTACGGTGTAGATGGTTCACCAAGTTATGAAGTAGCGGTAGAAGCTAGAAAAGCAACAATCACTGACAAAATTGCTCAAGTAGAAGCAACATTAAATAGTACAGAAGTAAAAGATAATATTGCACCAGCTTTCACACAAGTAGAAGAAGGTAAAACATATGCATTTGCTAAAGGCACAGACCCAGCGTCAATTGATTGGGCAAGTGAATTTACAGTAGCAGACAACATTGATGGTAAACTTGATGCAGCAAATGTTAAATTTGATTCATCAGCAACAGATTTCAATACAGTTGGTCTTTACAGCAAAGGTGTTGTAGGTACAATCTCTGATTCAAATGCTAATGAAGGTAAACAAAATATCAACATTACAATTTTTGATGATAAAAATACAACAGCTCCAACACTTACAATGAAAGAAGAACTTAGAACAATTACTGTTGGTGAAGAATCAGCAAATATTAACTGGGCTAATGACTTCGTAGAAGTTGCTATAGATAAAGATGGCTTAGACCTTAAAGCAATGGTAGTAGCTGATTTATCAGAAATTGATACAACAACAGCAGGTACATACAATGTTACAATCAGTGTAACAGATTATGCAGGGAACGAAACAGCTCAAACAATAGAAGTACAAGTTGTAGCTGAGTAAAAAAGTAATTAGTCATATTAGGAGGCGAGGCAATGAATAAGAAGCTTATAGGAAGCTTAATATTATCATTGGTTGCCCTTGCTGCCATTGGTTATAGCTATAAGAGTGCTAATGACTCAAAGCAAGGTGTGTATACAATAGGCGTGCCAACAGATAGAGAAGTATTCTATGAAAGTACATATGCGTCTTACTTAAGTTCTAACGGGTATCAAGGGAATATGTCAAAAGGTGAAGTTGTAGTCGATGTGAATAACTATGCGGCTACAGATGGCACTCGTGTAACGACGGACCAAGAAGGTGTAACAACACCTGAACAAGGGAAAGTAACATGGCAGTTTGACGTTAAAACACCGGGGTTTTATAACTTAGAAGTAGGGTATTTACCTGTAGAAGGTAAAAACTCTACTATCGAAAGAAAAATGTATTTAGATGATCAAATCTACTTTAAAGGGATGGAGCAATTAAGCTTTAGCCGTGAATGGGTAAATGAGACATCTGAAATTGAAGTTAGAAACAATAATGAAATAAGACCCAATACCATAGAACTTAGAAATGAAAAAAATGTATTCGTAGAAGATGCACAAAGAAGAGGATCAGAACCTTATAAGTTTTACTTATCAGAGGGGACACACACACTTACTTTTGAATCTATCAAAGAGCCTGTAAAAATTACAGAACTTGTGTTTAAAGCAGACGAACCACTCCTTAGCTATGAAGAAACTATTAACCAACTACAAGGAACATACCCTCTTTATGAGGGTAGCCTTCTTGTAGGGCAAGCAGAGCGCAATGAGGGTATTACAAAAAATGTATTAAAATCTTCAAGAGCAATACTCATGAATACTAACTACTCAAGTTCAAGAATAGAACCAGCACATCCGTACAACCTAGTGTTCAACACAGTTGGAGGAGATAGCTGGAAGACACCGGGAGATGGTATTACATGGGAAGTTGAAGTTCCAGAAGCAGGACTCTACCAAGTTTCATTTACGGCAAGACAAAGTGCTAATAGAGGTGGAGTATCCTACAGAAAATTATTAGTAAATGGTGAAGTACCATTTAAAGAAGCAAATAGTATAGGTTTCCCATATAGTACAGGATTTAAGAACTATGTGATAGGAGATGAGAATGGAGCATATTTAATTCCACTTGAAAAAGGTGTTAATTCCATTACGTTAGAGACTGTACTTGGTCAATTTGATAGAGCGACTACAGAGGTTCAAGAAAGTTTATTTATCCTCAATGAAACTTATCGTAAGATCATTCAATTAACAGGTACGGTACCAGATAGTTATATTGATTATGAAATTGAGAAGAAACTTCCAGAAGTTAAAGAGATCTTTATAGAAGAATCAGAAAGACTTGCCAATATACTAGAAGAAGTTATTAGTATTACAGGAGAAAAAGGTGAAGATGCTGTTGTCATTGATAAGCTTGCTATACAACTTGAGCGACTTGCAAAAAAACCAGAACTTGTTGTTAAAGAACTGGGACAACTTAAAAATAACATATCTTCACTAGGTCTATGGAATATGGAAGTAGCAACTATGCCACTTGAAGTAGACTCTCTTACACTAGGGGTTGAAGGTGCAGAACTTAAACAGACAGAAGCAGGGTTTATAGAAAACTTTGGTTATGAAGCACAAAGATTCTTAGCAACATTTATAGTAGATGAAACACAAATGTCTGGAGAGGTAGACAAAAAGCAAGAATCAATTAAAGTGTGGATTGGTACAGGACGTGATCAAGCACAAGTTATGATGAACTTGATTGAGGAACGCTTTACACCACTTACGGGTATTAATGTTGAGTTAGAACTTATTCCTGAAAGTGTTATCATTCCTGCTACACTTGCAGGACGGGGACCAGATGTTGTGACAGGTATCACAGAGCAACAAGCAATGAACTTTGCGGTGCGTAATGCGCTTGTAGATTTAAGTGAGCTTGAAAGCTTTGAAGAGAAGTATGCAGACTATGAACCAAGTGCATTTGAAGGAATTACATTCCAAGAAGGAATATTTGGTTTACCAGAACAACAATCTTTCATGATGTTATTCTATAGACAAGATATCTTAGATGAACTTGGACTTGAAATTCCTCGTACATGGGATGACGTTAAAGCAATCATTCCAATTTTACAAATGAATAACTATGACTTCTATATGCCAGCAGGTACAGCGGATCCAAATGGAACAATGTATGCATCACTTGTATTCCAAGGCGGAGATGATATGTATCTTGGACAGGGGAATAACTATGGTATAGAAACAGGGTTATATGAAAATGGCCCAATGCAGACTTTCCAAGAGTATACTCAGTTCTTTACAAGCTACCATTTACCAGTAGCAGCAGACTTTGCTAACCGATTTAGAACAGGAGAAGTGCCAATGGGTATTTCACCTTATACGACATATAGTCAGCTTCAAGTATCAGCACCTGAAATTCGTGGTCTTTGGTCATTTGCACCGGTACCAGGAAAAGTGCAAGAAGATGGTACAATCAATAATACTTTTGTATCAAGCACAACCCAATGTATTATGCTTGATCAAGCAGATAATAAAGATGCTGCTTGGGAATTTATGAAATGGTGGACAAGCGAAGAAATACAGCTTCAATACGGAACAACTATTGAAGGGATTATGGGACCTGCTGCACGTTATCCAAGTGCAAACGTGGATGTAGTAGAACAACTTCCATGGTCAGTAAAAGATGCTGATTCATTAAAAGAACAATTTAGAGCGACAAAAGGATTGCCAGAAGTACCAGGGGGTTATATGACCGCTCGTATGGTAAGTTACGCATTTAAAAATGTTGTAACAGATGGACAAAATCCAAGAGAAGCACTGTACTTAAATGCTAAATCAATTAATGATGAGCTCACTAAAAAACGTAAAGAATTTAATTTATCAACTGTAGAATCAGAATAAATTTAATAAGGAGGGTAGCATGGAAACAACAACAAATAAAAAAGGGCGCCTACCCTTAAAGGAAACTTGGAAATTACATAAGGAAAAATATTTACTCATTATACCTTTTGCGATTATTTTCGTGATCTTTAACTTAGTGCCTGTACTTGTAGCTATGGGACTTAGTTTTACATCATTCAACATGTTAGAAGCCCCAGATTTTGTTGGACTTGCTAACTATATTGAGCTTTTGGCAAGAGATGAAGTTTTTCTTATAGCCGTTAAAAATACGTTATTACTTGCTTTTATTACAGGGCCTGTAAGTTATCTTATGTGTTTCATCTTTGCGTGGTTAATTAATGAATTACCACCTAAGCCTCGTGCAATCTTAACACTGATTTTTTATGCACCATCAATATCAGGGAACGTATATCTCATTTGGAAGTTAATCTTCTCATCTGATATGTATGGTTTTGCCAATGCATGGCTTATGAAGTTTGGAATTATTGATTCACCAATTTTATGGTTTGAAAATGCAGATTACATTTTACCAATCTTAATCGTTGTTCAACTTTGGTTAAGTCTTGGTGTGAGTTTCCTTGCCTTCATTGCTGGGTTACAAACAGTAGACAAATCACTTTATGAAGCCGGTTCTATGGATGGCATTAAAAACAGATGGCAAGAGTTATGGCATATTACATTACCATCTATGAAACCACAACTTATGTTTGGTGCGGTAATGCAGATTACTAACTCGTTATCCGTATCTGCTATATCCATGGAGCTTGCGGGATTCCCATCAGTAGATTATGCAGGTCATACCATTCTTACTCACTTACATGACTTTGGTAATGTAAGATTTGAAATGGGATATGCAAGTGCTATTGCAACAGTATTATTCTTCATCATGTTAATAGCCAATATCGTCGTTCAAAAAATGCTAAGAAGGGTTGGGGATTAGTATGCACGCACTACAAAAAATTAAACAATCAATTAAAAGCAGGCAATTTACACGTAGAAATAGAAGTGTCGGTGGCGACCTTGGGCTTATGCTTCTTCTTGGAGGATTTGCACTTTTTAGTGCCTATCCTCTCTTATACGCAATCAATAATGCGTTTAAGCCAATGAGTGAGCTCTTCCTATTCCCACCAAAGTTATTTGTTCAAAACCCGACTTTAAGTAACTTTTTCGACTTATCAACGATTATCGGTAACTCTTGGGTACCATTTTCAAGATATATGTTTAATACACTCTTGATTACAGTACTAGGAACTTTTGGCACAGTGCTTTTCGGAACAATGGCAGCTTATCCACTTGCAAAGTATAAGTTCCCAGGTTCACAGGTAATGTCAAATATTATCGTTTATGCCCTTATGTTTAATGGGTCTGTTACAGCTATTCCTAACTACATTATTATGAGTAAACTTGGAATGGTAAATACTTACTGGGCAGTTGTTTTACCAGTTATTGGTTCAACTCTTGGGCTTTACTTAATGAAAAACTTTATTGTACAAATTCCAATGGCACTTATTGAGTCAGCCAAAATAGATGGTGCAAGTGAGATGAAAGTCTTCTGGACTGTTATCATTCCACTTTGTAAGCCAGCTTGGATTACCCTTTGTATTTTATCTTTCCAAACACTTTGGGGAGCAACAGGTGGTAACTTTATTTATTCAGAAAACTTAAAACCAATTAGTTACTCATTATCTCAGATTATTGGAGGAGGTATTGCAAGAACAGGGGTAGCATCAGTTGTTTCATTAATTATGATGGTTGTACCAGTTACTGTCTTTGTAATTTCTCAATCTAATGTTATTGAGACTATGGCAACATCAGGTATGAAAGACTAATGGGGGTGAGTAGAATGCGTAAAAAGAAAAACTTGTTAATCTATCTTTTAATAGCAGTGCTCTGTATTCCGAGTCTAGTATTCGCTAAGAATACCAATGAGATGTCTTATGCATATGACTATTGGGCTAGAGTTATTGAAGATATTCCTTTCTTTGAATTCTATAAAACAATAGATCAAGGAAGTATGGGAGATGTAAAAGTTTCAAGTATGGATGATGTAACTGTTTCTGGGGACAGAATCTATATTGTAGATAGTGTTGAGTCTAGAGTCAATGTATTTAATTCAGATTTTGAGCTTATCACGTCTATTAAGGTAGTGCGTAATGAAGAAGGCAAAATTGCCATTGATCCAAAAACTAAGAATCAAATTGTATTAAATGCACCAGAAGGTGTATTCATCCACGAACAAGAAGAAGAAATTTACATTGCAGATACAGGGAATCAAAGAATTGTTGTATTAAATGAAAAAGACTTCTCTCTTAAAAAGATTATTGAATCACCTAAAAATATAGTTGGACAAACTGTATTCAAACCTTCAAAAATTGTAGTGGATAGAATCAATAGAATCTATGTAGTTGTGCAATCAGGGTTTGAAGGGATTGTTGAGCTTAACCAAGATGGTGAATTCGTAAGATACTTTGGGGTTAATAAACCAAAAGTAAACTTACTTGACCATTTCTGGAGACAACAAGCTTCGGAAGAACAAAAAGCTAAGATGCAAAAAGTTCTAGCACCATCTTTCAATAATATTGAAATAGATGAAGAAGGTTTCATCTATGCAACAACTCAAGATAGTAGTGCACGAGATGCAGTATTTAGATTTAACCCTAAAGGGGAGAATGTACTTCGTGAGAATGGGTTCTGGAAAGTAAGAGGAGATTTAAACCTAGATATGGACTCTTCTGCAACAAGAGTCAGTAAGTTTACAGATATTGCACTTACTGATTATGGTACATATGCAGTATTAGATAAAGAAAAAGGACGTATCTTCATTTATAACTTTGATGGAGAGCTTATGAATATCTTTGGCGGCAAAGGCTATATGAAAGGTGAACTTGCTGATCCTACTTCTATTGCTTGGATTGGAGAGAACTTAATTGTAACAGACAAACAAATGAAAGCAGCTTATATCTATAAACCAACTGAATTTGGGACCTTAGCACTTAGTGCAGCAGAGGCTTACTTTAATGGGGACTGGGATAAAGCAACAGAACTTTTATTAGAGGCAGTTGCAATTAACGGAAACTATGAGATGGCATACTCAACAATTGGTAAATCTTATCTTATGAAGGAAGACTATGAAACAGCAATGTACTACTTCAAACTAGGAGATAACCAAGAGTATTATTCAAAAGCATTTAATGGTTATAGAGGTATTTGGATTCAAGAGCATTTTGGTTGGATTTTTGCTGCAATTGTATTAGTGATATGCGGAGTAATTTTCTCTGAATGGCGCTATTATAAAAAGCAGAAAATGTAAGGAGGGTGTAAAAATGAATAAAGTTGTTGAAGATCTTAAATACCTAAAATATACGCTTTTTCACCCATTCGATGCGTTTTATGAAATTAAATGGCGTGGAAAAGGAAATATATGGATAGCTACATGCTTAATTTTAGCTTATGGAATTGCAATGATTCTAAGTAACCAATATATGGGATTTGTAGTTAATTCATTCCCGGCTTATAAGATTAATAGTATTGCTACATTTGTATTAACAGTAGCACCAATGCTTTTATTTATTGTAAGTAACTGGAGCGTATCGACTTTATGTAATGGTAAGGGTAAAATGAAAGACTTATATGTGGTTATCGGTTATGCAGTTTGTCCAATGCTTTTACTCCAAATTATTACAATTGGAGTAAGTAATATCATTATTATAGAAGAAGCAAGTTTACTCTATTCTTTCAATGCGATAGGGATGTTATGGTTCTACTATTTAGTATTCTGTGGGGTTACAACTGTTCATGAATACACAGCGAAAGAAAGTGTAATTACGTTAGTAGCAACAGCTGTAGCTGCTATCATTATTATCTTTATCAGCGTACTTTATTTCTCTTTAATGGAGCAAGTTGTCAATTTCGTGTTGACATTGGCACAAGAATTTATCAGAAGGTGGTGAGCGAATGAATAAGAAAATACGCAATATTATTCTAGGGTTAGTAGCAGCAGTAGTTTTAGTCACAGGAAGCATCAAGGTCATTCCTCACCTTGCACTCAAAGAATCAAAGATAGAGCATGTTGAAGGCGAGAGTATGGTAGAGGTAAAAGGAGCTATAGATATTCAACAAGGAGAGGTCTTAGTTGCAGAGTCTGCAACTAAGGAGCTTCACCTTGATACAGATACACTCGATATTCGAGTAGTCGATAAAGATACACAAAAAGAGTGGACAAGTAAAGTTGAATTACCAAGTAATAACAAAGAAAAATCTATTGTAAACATCTCTTACTTGAGTGGGGATAATAAAAAACATGAGTGGGATGCTTATGCAAATGTTATTGAACCAGGCAATTATAATATCGATCAGGTTGAAAATGGTGTAAAGCTTAGTTTGTACTTCCAAACTTCATCTAAAAAACCAGATCAGTTGTTACCAAGTTATCTCAGTGCTGAACATCTGGAAAACAGATTTTATGCGGAAATAGATAAACTAGGTAAAGATGGCATTATTAGTGAGAAACAAGTTACTAACTACAAAAATATCTTAAAGAAAGTCTACATTAAGGACTTAGTAAAAGGTGGATTTAAAATTATTGATTCAAATAGTTTGCCACCAAGTGCAGTAAAACAACTTAATGAAATGGTACAACTTATTGGTTATACTGAAGAGATGGTAAAAGCAGATAATGAAGCAGCTGGACTTGATATAGAAATTCCACAAGTTGCAAGCTTTAAAGTAGTAGTGGATGTCCTGCTAGATGGTGAAGATCTTGTTATCAATGTGCCAACAAGTGAGTGTACAAGTGGCAATGACTACTTTGCACTTCAAAACATAGAGGTATATTCAACATTTGGTTATGCATCTTCAGACAAAGTTGAAGAGGGTTATATTATGATTCCTGATGGGGCAGGTGCGCTATTTGAGCTTAATACTTATAATAGTAGCTATCCTCAGTATTCAAGACCTGTATATAACAATACATACTATGATCAAATGTATCAAATGCCAACTTTTAAAGAAAATTTACACATGCCAGTATTTGGTATGACATATGGTAAAGATGCAAATGCTACACATGGATTCATGGGAATTATTGAATCAGGTGCAGAACTTGCAAGTGTAAATGTACGTCTGGGGACTAACGATATTTCTACAGGTGGGAATGTAAATAACAAAGTTTATTCAAGTGTAGATTTATTGCAATATTCAAGGGTAAAACTTATGGGTCCATATAGCGATAATGATAGTAGGTATTTAGCAGCTACAGATAAAATTGATATGGATTACACAGTAAGATACAAACTCTTTGATGAGGCAGTAACTTATTTTAATATGGCAAATGCCTATAAAGAATATCTTGTAGAGAAACATGATCTTACAATGTCTTACACAACTGAACCTAAAATGTACTTAGATGTACTTGGGGCATTGACTATTCCAGCGCGTATTGTGGGGATACCATATGATAAGACGATTTCTATGACAGATTACAAACAAGCACAAGCTATAGTGGAAGAGCTTAGTGATATGAATCTTGTTCTTAACTATGAAGGGGCCTTCTTCGGTGGAGAAAAAACAGGTCTACCAACAAAGGCTAAGCTAGTAAAAGAAAATGGAAGTAATAAAGATCTTGAAGCATTAATGAATATGGTAGCAGAGAAAAATGATGAGATTTTCTTTGGAACAGACTTAATGACTGTTAAAGATACAAGCTATCCATTTGATGCTAAAGTACATGGGCTCTATAACTATGATAGTAAACCAGTAGAAATTTATGACTACGATTATACAACAGGTAAGTTCTCTCCTGAGTTTGACCCAACATATCGTATTCATCCAAAATTCTTTGGAAACATTGTAGATCGTTTCGTAGCAGGAACACAAGAACTTAGTAATATTGCTATTGGTGATGTACCAAATACATATTATGCAAGTTATAAAGAAGAAGAAGTGCTTAATCCTATTGAAGCAAATCAAATGATAGAATCAGGCCTCGCTAAGTTGGATGAAAATAAGGTATTAGCTTTTAATAATCCAAATATGAATACATTACCTTACTGCGATTATGCTGTAAACATTTCAAGAGAGAGCAGTAATTATGGTACAATGTATACAAGCATTCCGTTTAGACAGCTTGTTATGAATGGTCTTGTAGAATATACAACACTTAATGCAAATATGTCTAAAGAAAGTATGGATTACTTCTTATTACAAGCTCTAGAAGTAGGTAGTTATCCTAAATTTACAGTAAGTGCAACAAACCAAGATGTTCTTAAAGATTCACCATATAGAGAGTACTTAAGTGTAGATTACAACACACTTAAACCAGAGATGGAAGCACTTTATACTGAATATGTGGAAGCCTTTAATACAATTGGAACTACAGAAATTAAAAATCATAGACTACTTGATGCAGGTGCCTTTGAGACTGAGTATGCAAATGGAACAAAAGTACTTGTAAACTACAATCCATATCCAGTTCAAGTTGAAGGACGCACACTGGATGCGGTAGGGTATGAGATTATTAAATAATTGAGGGAGGATATAAAATGAGAGCATTAAAATATTCAACAAAGAGAAAAATACATGGCTTTATTTTTATCTTGCCTTGGATAATCGGATTTATTACATTCTTTGCAATACCTATTATAAATACAACGATTTATTCTTTTAACCAGGTATCAGTTGGTCAAGCTGGGGGAATGAATTTAGTATTCTCAGGTATGCAAAACTATGTAGATCTGTTTAAGACAGAGGTTACGACAACGAATGCCCAAGTATTACGATTACTTGTAGAAGAAAATCAAAAAATATTGGTTAATGTACCACTTACTTTAATTTTCTCCTTGTTCTTAGCATTAATTATCAATGCGAAGTTCCCAGGAAGAGCGATTGTACGTATTGTTTTCTTCTTACCAATTATACTTGGTTTAGACGTTGTTGTAGCTATGATGAATATTGATACAGGTATGATGACTCAAACAGCTACAACAGCAGTATTTGCAGAGACTTCCTTTGCAGAATCTATTCTACAGTTTACTGGATTGCCACCAGAGATAGTTATGTTTATCCAACAGACGATTACAGGTATTTTTGCACTGATTACAAAATCAGGGGTACAGACCTTAATCTTCTTAGCAGGACTTCAATCTATTAGTCCAGCTCTTTATGAAGTAGCAAAAATCGAAGGGGCAACTACATATGAAACATTCTGGAAAGTAACAATTCCATCAACAGCAAACATTATATTTTTCGTAGCAATCTACACACTTGTTGAGCTGTTCTTAAGTTCTCCAGTAACAAAAGAAATTCATAACTTTGCGTTTGTGAAGAGTAAGATTGGTGTAGGTTCTGCACTTTCTATTGTCTTTATTCTTAATGCAGTTGTATTACTTGTAGTTATTAGCTGGTTCTTGAAGAAGGTGGTGAAACTAGATTATGGAAAATAAAGGAACTTATAACAATAGATTTGTAAAAGCAAGGGAATTGAAAAGTGCAAAGATACCATGGGATGGCTACCGAATTAAGAAGGAAGCGATGGGTATTGGTTATAAGATTTGTTTCTATTCTCTAATAGCAGGATTATGTTTCGTAATCCTCTATCCTATGTTAAAACTTTTCCCACTAGTTGTTGGGGAGATGTCAGACTTAGGTAACCCAGATGTTATCTGGATTCCAAAAGAGTTTTCACTTCTAAGCTTTAAAGCAGCCTTTAAGATTGCAATGGGTGGAAGTATTATGGGACTTGGTATTTCACTTCTCTATGCTTTAAGTATAGCGCTTATTCAAGTATTTATGAGTGCTATGGCAGGATATTCTCTTGCGAGAATTGACTTTAAAGGAAGAAATATAATCTTTGCTTTAGTAGTACTTACATTCTTAGTACCACCACAAGCGTTATTAATTTCTCAATACCTCCATTTTAAACAATTTGACATATTTGGTCTTATTACATTATTAAATGGTTCTACGATAGATTTGATTAACCAACCATACGTTCTTTATATTTTAGCCTTCTTAGGTTTTGGCGTAAAACAAGGACTCTTTATTTTCATCTTTAGACAGTTCTTCATTACAATGCCAGCTGAGTTCGAAGAAGCAGCTGTAATTGATGGTTGTGGTTTCTACCGTACATACTTCAAAATCATGTTCCCCAATGCAATGCCTCCAATTATGACAGTTGGTGTCCTTTCATTCGTATGGAACTACGGAGATGTTTACTATACAAACTACTTCCATCCAGACGGACCATATTTAAGTGTTGTGCTACAACGTTTATTTGGGCCAGAACAAAGGGAAAAAATTAATAGTATACTGTTTGACCAATTCAATGTGTTCTTAACTAGTCAGCTCACATTTGATGCAACAAGACAAGCAGCACTTCTATTATTCTTAATTCCACTTATCATTGTATACTTTATCGTACAAAGACATTTGGTAGAAAGTCTCGAAAGATCTGGTATTGTTGGATAAAAGATATGCCACAGACTCATTTAGTCTGTGGCTTTTTTTAGTAAAATAAATCTTGTCAGATACTACACAAAAATGTTATGATTGCATATAGCATTGATTCAGGAAGAATAAAAAGGAGGATAAGATGGCCACTATAAAAGAAATTGCTGATAAAGCGGGTGTATCCATTACAACAGTGTCAAGAGTACTTAACTATGATGACACGCTCAATGTATCAGAAACGACTAAGCAAAAAGTATTTGAGACGGCAGAAGAACTTAACTATACTACTTTACGAGTGAGAAAAAGTAAAAATCATAAATATACAATAGGCATATTAAATTGGTATACTCAAGAACAAGAGCTTAATGATCCTTATTACTTAGCGATACGTTTAGCAGCTGAAAAGAAGTGCCAAGAAAAAGGCTGTGCATATAAGACGATTGATAGTATTCAACACATTAGAGAATACAAGGATATCGATGGAATTATTGGCATTGGAAAATTCGGAGAGAATGAAATTAACAAGTTAGAGGCATTGAGTAAAAATATTGTTATCGTTGACTATATTGATGCCTACAATAAATATGATTGTGTGACCACAGACTATGAACATGGAACGGTAGCAGCACTTGAACATTTGAGAGAACTTGGGCATACGCATATTGCTTACATTGGTGGCCAAGAGCGCATTAATAACGGAGAAAAAGTAATTGAAGATGCTAGGGAAAAAACTTATATACAATATATGTTTATCAACCTAGAGTATCATCCGGAGTGGGTAAGCAAAGGGAGTTTTACCCTGCAAGATGGGTATACCCTTATGAAAGAACTGCTTTCAAAAGATGATCGTCCAACCGCTTGTTTTGTTGCAAGTGATAGTATGGCAATAGGTGCGTATCGCGCTATCAATGAAAAGGGACTTAGTATACCTAATGATATGAGCATTGTAGGATTCAATGATATTCAAACAGCTCAATTCCTAAGTCCAGCGCTTACAACAGTAAAAATTTATCCAGAGGCTATGGGTGAAACAGGTATTCAGATGCTTGTAGATCAAATTGAAAAAGGAAGTAGTATTAGTAAAAAAATTATTGTTTCTAATAAGTTGGTTATAAGAGAGAGTACGAAGCGTATAAAATAATAGTAGGTTTTACTTTGTAAGTAATAAAATACAGTAAAATTTAAAAAGTAAGAAGTAAATAGAAGAAGGAAGGGGAGTATCCCCTTCCTTCTTCTATTTGATGCAGAATTTAAATTGAGTAGATGCTTTATAGGGTTCGCCTTTTTTGAGTAGGCTGCCTTCTTTGAAACATTCATTATAGCCAATAGGTAGGTTTTGTGTTTCAAAACAAATGGCTCTACGTGGAGAGGCTAAGGTATCATTTTCTAGTATGAGTGGATCTGCAAAGTTCATAGTATACAGGACTAAAGCAGGTTGATTCGTTGAGACAACCATTAAACGTCCAGTAGCTTCGTGATAGAGGCTAGCACAAGGCTTTATATCAGATGTCAATATCCAAGGGTGGTCATAACCACGTTGAGGTGCCATAAAGGCATCATCAATATGAGTACCAAGACTACGAGGGGTGTTAAAGTCAAAGATTGGATGTGCTTTAATATTTAACAATTGTCCTGTTGGGATATTGGTGTTATCTAGCGCTGCAACTTGGTCGCTACGCACTTGCAAAATATGATTGGCAATATTTTCCTTTTCATAACCAGATAAGTTAAAATAGGAATGGTTTGTTAAGTTAACTAAAGTATCTTGATCGCATTGTGCCTCATAATTGATTTCAAAAATGTTGTTTTCAGTAAGTGTATAGGTAACTTGAACTTTCAAATTACCAGGGTAACCTTCTTCTCCATCAGGACTGAAGGAAGAGAGATGAACACCAGCAGAGTCTGAAGTGTGAAAGGATTCAACATTCCAAAGTTTTTTATCAAAACCTTCAAGACCACCATGCAAAGTATGATCACCTTGAGAAGGGGTAAGTTGATAAGTGTGATTTCCAATAGTAGCGTGACCTTTATAAATGCGACCAGCTGTGCGACCTACTAAAGCACCAAAGAATGCAGGATTAACCAAATAATCTTCAAGATTCTTATAAGCTAATACTACATTTTCTAAGTTGCCACTTCGGTCAGGTACCATAATTTTTGTAATGATACCTCCGAGGTTTAAACATTCAATAACCATTCCAGACTGATTAGAAAAAGTTATTTTTTTGACTTGTTTTGCTCCTAATTGAATAGCTTCTATAGTAATAGACATATGTATACCAGACTTTCTCTTAGAATCCTTTAGAAGTGCGAACACTTGGAAGATAGTTTTTAGCTGTACGTTCTACGAAAATTCTAGTATTGAAGTCGCTAAGGGTAACATTTTCAAAAGTAACAAGTTGTTGCCCATCGGTTGCTTCTTCGGAAATCATATGTGCAGTAGAACCTTCTAAGCTTGTGTAAAGGTTGATGATATCGCCTTTATCTATATTACGGATGACAACTTTGTTATCTGCAGTGATTTCTATCTCAGAAGGTTGAACTTTTCTAGATTGCTCTGGATAACCTTCTTCAAATAGTTCAAATGCATAAATTCTAGTGTGACCACCACCATTAATACTGATTTGAGCTGGTTCAATAATTTGTAGACGAATGAATCTTGCATCTGTTGGTGAAAATAACATTCTATTGATGATATCAGCTGTATTATCTTGAACCTCATCAATAAGAGTGAAGGTTTCGCCATCTGTACTTGCTAAGATTTGTAATTCCTTTGTATTCCAAATTCTTGTTTCACCAGCTTCTGGATGCCCACAGTTAATGATACGGTATTGTTTAATGTTTTTTATCTCTTGTAAATCAAGAGTTAAGTGTGGTCTATAAGCTCTAGAACACCATTTTCCACTCTTAATTGTACCATCAATTGCTTTTGTTGGTTCTTGACCATCATTTGGCTCATCAGATGCAGTTGCAGTTACACCAGAAGAAACAAGAGCAATATTGTTCATAGAGTAGTCTAAGTAAAGTGGTGCTGTTTCAGTGCCAGCTAAGATTGCAGATTTTTTAAGAGTTTCTTGTAAGAATGGTTTCACAAGAAGTGTACCTACATCTACAGTAAAGTATCTTTCAGCACCATCTTTAAGACGAAGAACTTTGCATTCTTCCATGTCTTCAAGCTGTCTGAGTGCTACTTCATTTTTCAATTCCATAAGACGAATGTCATTTGATTTTAAGGCAAGAAGTGCTTCCATAATGTTTACACCAGCTGCACCCATTAAAAGTGTAGCATCTAAGAATGGGCTAAGTTCTGCTAAAAGCTGTGCATTTTTACAGTCAGTATTAATATTTTCTACAGCTTTAGCCATTTTATCAAATGCGTTGGCAAGATTTGTAGCAGGTATAGTAATGTCTGTTCCATTATCTAATGCTGTAGTAAGGGCAGTGATATCATCTCTTAAGTACCAAGATTCATCGAAGAGGAAAGCACCACTTTTTCCACCATCTTCTTTTACGTAACAACAGTTAGAAGCAAAGATTTGAAGATCTTCGGCAACTTCTGGTGCAATGGCTTTGAAAGAGTGAACAAAGCTAAGTTCAGCATTAAAGACATCTGTGTTCCAGTTATGATCTGCAATACAGAAAAGTGCTTGTTTAGAAGCTTGAGCTTGATTCATAGGATTTGAGAAGAATCCATTGATGTTGTCTACATCTGGGTTTAAAACATCGATTTTACCCATAAGAAGTTTTGCATCACAGTAGTCATTTACTGGGTAGTTCCACCAAACAGATAAGTTTTTGTCTGTACCAATTTCACGCTTAGGTGCATCAAACTGTTCTTTGGCAATATTAGACATAGTAGCAGAACCAGTCCACATGATTTCTACGTCATCATGAAGGAGCGCTACAAACGGTTTGAAATATTTCTCCATAGAAGGGCCCCATGCTTCACAGTATCTTGTGCCAACAGTGATAAGTGGGCGGATATCTCCATGGGCTTTAACGAATTCTGTATCCACACGGTTGATATAACGTGCTTGTTGAGCACCATCTGGGTAACCGCCGATATCATCAAAGAGTATACCAAATTGTCGTACACCAAGTGTGTAGAGTTGTTCAAGCTTAGCAATAGTAGATTGGAAGTCGGATTCAGAGTCTAAATCAATAGAGTCTCCGGGATGGATAGTCCATACAAAGTTTAAGTTGTTAGCATGTCCACATGCAGCAAGCTCAGCAATTTCAGCAGCTTTATCTGCTGGGTAAAACTCTCTCCAGTGACTTCTGTGGTAAGGATCATCTTTAGGTGCGTAAATATAAGTATTAAGTTTATGTTCACCACCAAATACCATTAAGTCTTTGCGGTCTTCGTGACTCCAAGGGAAACCGTAGAATCCTTCTATGTAACCTCTATAAAGAATCTCAGGATAGTCAGTAAGGGTTAAAGTTTGCAGGGTATTGCTTTCCATTTGAGTAAGAATTTTGCCAAGTGTCATAACACCATAGTGTAAGCCATCTGCATCACAACCAGCAATAGTAATGGTGCAAGTTGCATCACCAGCAATAGAAAGTGTGTACCCTTCTGTTTTGTTAAGTGCTGCTGCACAAGATGCAGTAGTTTGATCTTTAAAGGTAATAGTTGTTTGACCTAAAGTAGGTGCTGCTGCATAATCAACTTCAAATCCAGCATGAATAAGTATTTCTTCTAACTTGTTTAGCGTTGCAGTTTTTGGTGTCGCATCTTGCACGATGGAAATTGTTTTTGTAAGTGATAATAAGTTGGATCCGTATACCACATTTTGTGGAACTGGAAAAATAGTATAAGTATTACACATACTGTAACCTCGCTTTTATATAATATTTTTATTGAATTACTATTAATATTTTACTATATTTTTTACTTTTTTTCATGTACTTTTTATAATTTATTTATAATAACTATAAATAGAGTAAGTAATTTGTAAAAAGTGTATGAAATATAAGGAGTAAAGACAAATAATAGAACTTCGTACTCTTGATTTAAAAATATTTTTTACTAAATGAGAAATGAAAAAAGTATAAGATTTAGACATAGTTTTTTTAGTAAATATATGATATTATATTAGTAAAAAAATTACTAGGAGATAGAAAAGATGAATTTTGAAGAAATGCATTTAAAATTTAATCAAGTTTTTCAACAGGAGTATGAAACTAAATATTTTGCTCCAGGACGTATCAATATAATAGGCGAACATATTGATTATAATGGTGGTTTAGTATTTCCTTGCCCCATTACACTTGGAACATATGCATTAGTAAGTAAGCGCAATGACAAAATGGTGCAAGCGTATTCTATGAATTTTGAAAACCTTGGTGTAATAGGATTTAGTCTAGATGACTTAACTTATAACAAAGAACATAATTGGGTCAATTATGTTAAAGGGGTAGCAAAAGTTTTATTAGAAGAAGGATATGAACTTAATCACGGTTTCAATATAGTTGTTTATGGAAATATTCC
Source organism: Niameybacter sp. (assembly GCF_036655075.1). Taxonomy (NCBI): domain Bacteria; kingdom Bacillati; phylum Bacillota; class Clostridia; order Lachnospirales; family Lachnospiraceae; genus Niameybacter; species Niameybacter sp. Next base: position 68,856 of record NZ_JAVVQU010000004.1, read on the forward strand.
AAATGGTTCAGGTCTATCTTCATCAGCTTCTTTAGAAATGCTCTGTACCACTATTTTTAAGGACTTATTTAGCTTAAGTATTACTCCAGTAGAAGCGGCTTTACTTGGGAAAAAGGTAGAAAATGAATATATTGGTGTAAATAGTGGAATTATGGATCAATTTGCTATTTCACTTGGTAAAAAAAATCAAGTTATTTTACTAGATTGCAACACCTTAGAATATTCATACCATCCTCTACAATTAGAAAAGCATAGTATTGTTATTATGAATACAAACAAACGTCGTGAGTTAGCAGATTCTAAGTACAACGAGCGTCGTAGTGAATGTGAAGCTGCTTTAGCTAAACTTCAAACAGTATGTGATGCAAGCAATTTATGTGAAGTGAGTTTAGAAATATTAGAGGCACATAAAGCCCTTTTAAGCGAAGTAGAGTATCGTCGTGTGCATCACGTTATTACAGAAAATATGAGAGTGAAACAAGCAACTGTAGCACTTCAAGCAGGGGACTTAGTTCAACTTGGAAAGCTTTTAAATGGTTCACATGAGTCTTTATGCAAAGATTATGAAGTAACAGGTACAGAGCTTGATGCTTTAGTAGAAGCAGCTTGGGGAGTAGAAGGTGTACTTGGTGCACGTATGACAGGTGCTGGATTTGGTGGCTGTAGTATTGCTCTTGTAGAAAATGGATGTGTAGACAACTTCATTGAAGTAGTAGGCAAAAAATATGAAGAAGAGATAGGATATGCAGCATCATTTTTTGTAGCAACAATCGGTGATGGTCCTATTCGTATTTAGTAAATAATAAAGGGGGATGTAAAGATGAAAATAAAAACACTTACTTTAAGTGAGCGACTATGTGGACTTATTGATAGGTTAATAGAACTCAACATTAAAAATCATTTGATTGAAGAAATGGACGCTATTTACATCCGTAATAGACTTTTAGCTTTATTTAAAGAAGATTATTATATACTTTCTTGTACATCAAAAAGTGATGCATACGAAGTTTTAGAACAACTTGTAGAAGTTGCACTAGAAAAAAACTTAATAGAGGGCAACGTGCCTGCACGTGACCGCTTTATTAGTGGAATAATGGACTTGTTTTTAGATAAACCATCTGGTGTGAATGCGAAATTCTTTAGTCTTTATAATGAAGACCCAAGAAATGCAACGAAATATTTTTATGAATTGAGTCAACTCTCTACTTACATAAAAGTTAAACAACTTGCTAAAAATAATCAGTTCAATATACAGTCACCTTATGGTGAAATTCAAATTACAATTAATCTCTCTAAGCCAGAAAAAGATCCTAAGCAAATAGCATTAGAAAGATTAGCACCAAGTAGTAACTACCCAATGTGTCTACTTTGTCAGGAAAATGAAGGATACGAAGGGACAATTAAGCATCCAGATCGTGCAAATCATCGTATGATTCGTGTAGAGCTTAATCAAAAGTCTTGGCTTATGCAATATTCTCCATATCTGTATTATAATGAACACTGTATCGTATTATCTGATACGCATACACCAATGCAGATTACAGCCAATACATTTTATAACTTATTAGACTTTACAACTCAGTTTCCACACTACTTTATTGGGTCCAATGCAGATTTACCTATTGTAGGTGGATCTATTCTATCTCATGAGCATTATCAAGGTGGGAATCATGTGTTCCCTATGGATCATGCAACAACATTGTTTGAGTTTACTTTACCAAAGTATGAGCAAATTCAAGGAAAAGTTGTAAACTGGCCACTTTCTACCATTGAATTAGTATCTGATTCAGTAGAAGCGTTAGCTGCATGTAGTCATGAGATATTGGAACTTTGGAGAGATTATAGTGATGAGAGCTGTGATATTTTAGCATACACACAAGACACACCACATAACACGATTACACCAATTTGTAAGCGTGAAGGTGACCACTATGTGATGCGATTAGTACTACGTAATAATCGTACAACTGAAGCACATCCTCTAGGAATATTCCATCCACATGAAGATGTACAACACATTAAAAAAGAAAACATAGGTCTTATTGAAGTAATGGGTCTGGCTATTTTGCCAGGTCGTCTTTTAACAGAACTTGAAGATGTGAAAAAGTATGTAGTAGGTGATGTGGCTGAAGTTGCCGAGAATCACCAAGCATGGGCAGCACAACTTAAAGATACTTACACTGGGCAAGATGTAGAAAGCTATATTAGGCAAGCTCTTGGAGATAAGTTTGTAAGAGTCTTAGAGGATGCAGGTGTCTATAAATTAGATACAGCAGGCCTTATAGGGTTTAAACGATTTATTGAAACCTGCGGGGGCGTACTAGAATCTTAAATAAATAGGTTAGCAAAAGAGGGTTATAGGCTAAAATCAGTTTAGTCTATAACCCTCTTTTACTATATAGTGCATTTGAATATGTTGTTTGGCAAATATGGTCACTCGCATAAACGGTGCTAGATTAAACTTTTGGAAAATACAAACGTAAAGTGCTTGCTGCAGGTGTTCTCAGGTGTAAGCGTTTACCCACAGGAATCTTTGGATGAAAGGGATGCGCAAGGGCATGTATCATGGACAGTACCTGAAGGTGGAATCTATAAGAGGGTATCACTTTGCAGGCTTAGGTGCTTATAAAGTCTCTATTTACATAGGACATTTATGCACCTGTAAGTTGTTGATTAATACGAAGTTGCTTAATACCAAAGAAAATGGCAAAAGTAATAAGTTCTGTAATAGGAAATACAAGCCAAATGCCAGATTCTCCTAAGAAGCGAGGAAGAATAAGGACTAGGATGAAGATGAGGGCAATACCTCGTATAAATGCCATTACAGTAGAATAAAATGAGCATTCTATAGATTGGAAATAGTACATAAGGACTGTATTAAATCCGGTAAAAGCAAAAGCGAAGAAGTATAGACGAATAGCGTGTGCACCTTGTGAGATAACAGCTGGGTCATTAGCAACTAAACTACTAATGATAGGATGAGAGAATACATCTAGGATAATAAAGGAAAGGAGTCCAGCACCTCCTGCAACCCACATGGCATAGGAATGGGCAAGCTTGACAACAGGAAAATTCTTAAGCCCAAAGTTGACACTAATAATAGGTTGACTAGCTTGAGCCATACCACCAAAGAGGCCTTTTGCAATGAATGCGATATTTGAGATGACACTAAAAATGGCAACAGCGGTTGCGCCGCTTACTTCTATCAATGCTAAATTGATTAGGAAAATGGTGACACCTGTGGAAATCTCGAGTAGGCTAGCACCAATTCCATTTTTAATCATACGGATATATAAAGACATGTTGATACAATCTTTGGTTAAATAGATTGAATTTTTTTTGTAAACAAAGTGTAGTAATAAGATACACATACTAATAGTAAAGCCAATAGCTGTAGCAAAAGCAGCGCCAAAGGTACCCCAACCTAAAGGAATAATGAAAATATAATCTAGGATAATGTTAATTACATTACCTACCATACCAGCTAGCATAACAAGTTTAGGATTACCATCTGCACGTACTAGGACAGTTAAAGCACCTGTAAACATATAGAATAAAACACCATAGCAGATAGGTTTTAAATAAGCAATAACACCTTCCATGATAGACGCATCTGCACCGAGGAGGAGGGCTAATTCTTTAGTAAAGAGCACACTAAAAATGGTGAGTAAAATACCTAAAATAAGAATAGTACCCATTGCCATTGTAAAGGCTTTATTGGCATCAGCTTGGTTTCCTTCTCCTTTTAAGACACCTATAGTGATAGAGGCACCTACACCAATTAAAATAGCTAGAGCAGAATAAATCGTAAAAATAGGTAGTGAAATATTAAGTGCTGCAAGTCCGTTACTTCCTTCACCTAGAGAGACAAATAAAACATCAGCCAGGCAATACAGGCTATAGGTGACCATACCAATGACGGTGGGAAGTAAGTAGCTGACATAACTTTTCCATACAGATTGTTTAAGTGAATGTGAAAGATTCATATGAAACTCCTTATGTATATAAATGAAATTGAACTGACCTATCTATTCTAATTCTTCACTATTAAGAATGCAATGACTTTATATACTAAATAATCAATAAAAAAAGATTGACAAAGGGAAACCTTTTAGATAGGATTCAGGTTAGAGATAGACAAGAGAAGGAGCGTATAAAATATGCGATTTGAAAGACTTACCAAAGCCCATTTAGACCAAGTGGCCGCCATATATATGAGGGCATTTAATGCACCACCATGGAATGATCAGTGGACAGTAGAGACAGCTACTAAAAGACTTTCTAGCATGATGAGTCATGAAGCTAGTTATGGCTTAGTAGCCTATGAAAAGGAACAGTTAGTAGGAATGATTTTAGGATATGAAGAGCAGTTTTATGATGGCCTTAAGTTTGAAATCAAAGAGTTCTGTACAGATCCTGCAGTTAGTGGAGGTGGATTAGGTACTCAACTTTTAAATGAATTTGAAGAACACTTAAAGCATAAGGGAATTGATGAAATTGTATTACTCACTTGCAGAGCAGAGGATACACAAGGTTATTATACAAGAAGACAATACAAAGAAATTCAAGAGATGGTTTTGATGGGAAAGAAAATACAAAAATAGGGACTGTTACAATAGTGTAGCAGTCCCTATTTTTATGTAATTTATTCTTTTTCTTCAGAGTGGTGACGGCTAAGTAGGTAAAGTCCACCTATTATAAAGCCAATGCTTAAAATAGCGGTAGGAATGTTGAAGAAGATACTGGTTAAACTTGTGTAATGGCTCCCCAAACGATGTAGGAAAGGTGCAACAAAGTTAGATAAGAGTGCGTAGATGCCTAAAATAAGTGCCACTGTACCACAAGGAATGCGGTATTTAATAAAAAAGTCTTTCCACTCATAATGAAGGACTTGTTTAGTTTTATCTATAAAGTCTTCTTCATCAAGGGCGCGCTCGCTAGGGCCAAAGTGAGAAAGTGTCAAGGTGTCAAAGAAACAGTAAAACCAGATGATTGGTGCAATAAAGCTAAGGAATCCTAAGTGTAGAAAGTCGGCTAGGCTCAGTGCAAGTCCAAAACTTGCCATAAGTAAGACGCCCTTTTTCATAAGCCCTAAATACATATGTCCAGCCCCAGGAATGAATCCAAATGCCAATGTTAGAAATCGATTTTTCTCCATAATTTAAAACCTCCCATAAATAATCAATATCTTATAATTCTATAGTATAGAATATTTCTTAAGTTCAAGCAGTCATTTTCTTAAGGTTTCTTTATAATTGATAAATTTATTCCTGAGAATTAACTCATACTAGAAAAAAGAAGATTAAACAAAATAGATAGGAATAAAGAATGAGAAAAAATTTATTAATGGCTATGGTTGTAATTTCGAGCCTAGTAGGTTGTGAAAGTATACATGAAAATAAAGCATAAGGGTAACAAGTGCTTTCGGAATCCCAAGGCCTTTATATGTATTATCTAGTGGAAGAGGATAATCAAGAGCTTTTTGAACAGGCGCTAAACTTTGTAAAAGAATATTTGATTACGCCAGAAGGGATGTTGGTGTGGAGAAGTCAAAAGAGCCAAGAAATAGTTGCATTACTGGGGCTAAGAAGTGGGACAATGACGAATATGCTATACTTGGCGTGCTGTATAATCAGATAACAAAGCGAAAAGAACAAGAGGAACAAGTAGAATCTAAGTCTATGGATTCTAGCTTGTGGGAGCAAACTTCAAATAGTAATTTCATGATAGGTATAATTGTTGTGATAGCAGGGTTTATTGTTGTGTATTTTGTATATAAAAAAAATAAATAGGTAGTTTTACACAAGGAAGGTCTAGGTATAATGCTTATCTAGACATTTGTTTTGACTATAATAACGAATTTAGATTAATCTGCATATTTACTTTGACAAACAATAAATTCGACAACTACAATTAAAGGAGATAGTCCATTTTTCACCATATAGAGTAGCTTATCTACAACTTAGTATTGAACATATAGGCATGAGGGGAGAACTATGAAAACAAATCAAGAAGTTATGGAAAGAATTGTAGGAAATATTGAGCAAGTGATGTTAGGTAAGCGTGAAGCAATAGAGATGGTTGTATTAACCTTAATGTGCAAAGGGCATATTCTGTTAGAAGATGTCCCAGGGGTAGGAAAGACAACGCTTGTAGGCGCACTGTCAAAAACGATAGAAGGGACATTTAACAGAATTCAATTTACACCAGATGTGTTACCATCTGACCTTGTAGGATTTTCTATGTACAATCCGAAACTCGGCATATTTGAGTATCAAAAAGGCGCGTTGATTAGTCAATTTATTTTGGCAGATGAAATTAACCGGACACCGCCTAAGACTCAATCTAGTTTGTTAGAGGTGATGGAAGAAGGGCAGATTACTGTAGACGGTAAAACATATGAGATGCCAAAACCTTTTATGGTCATGGCAACACAAAATCCAGTAGAACACTTAGGCACATTTCCATTACCAGAGGCCCAATTGGATAGATTTTTTATGAAGCTAAGCATTGGTTATCCAGGCTATGAAAGTGAGGTTGCTATGCTCACTCGCTTTAAAGAGACGAATCCTCTTTATACATTAAAAGCAGTGGCAACTGTAGAGGAAGTGCTTGCAGTTCAAGATGAGATACAAAAGGTTTATGTTCATGAAGGTATTAACCGTTTAATTGTAGATATAGTAAGTAGAACGCGTAAGCAAGACGAAGTGCTTCTAGGTGCAAGCCCCAGAGGGTCTTTAAATATATTAAGAGCAGCTCAAGGATGGGCTTTTTATGAGGGGCGAGATTATGTGATTCCAGATGATGTCATAAAGATGGCACCATATATATTAAAGCATCGACTTACTTTGCGCCATGAAGCCAAACTTAGACAAGTGACCTCAGAAGAAATCATTTTGTATATTTTGAAAAATATAAATTTACCAAGGATCAAAGATTATGATAAAAAGTAGAGTGATTTATGTGGGGGTTTTGGGGCTAAGTCTTGGGATTTGCTATGTTAAACCCAGTACAGCCGCTTCTTTAGTGGCCTATACACTTATTTTTCTAATGTTACTTTCAATTGTCCATGTTTGGTGGATTTACTCTAAGTTTACTTATACTCAGTCTCTTGATAAAAAGTTTTTGACCAAAGGTGATAAGGTAAGATTTGAGTTTAGTACATGGAATGAGACACCTTTTTTCTATCCCAATTTAGAAGTAGAGTTTTATGGCATGCATAGTGTTTTCATGAAGGACTTTAAGACAAAGAAAATATATGTACCTGCTAGAAGTCAAAAAACTTTTGCTTACGAAATAGAGTGTAAATACAGGGGGTATTATGAGATAGGAATCCATAAGGTAAATATTTTAGACTTTTTAGGATTAATACGACTATCTTATAAAGTTATGGAGCCTAAGGTTGTCACAGTGTATCCAAGAGTTGTAGTTCTTGAGAGGTTTCCTGTTTACCCCAATAGAATAGAGGAGTCAGAGGCTATTGCTAATGGTAGATGGGGAATGGGGAATTTGACATCGGATGTACGAGAGTATGTCTATGGGGATAGTATGCGAAAAGTACACTGGAAACTTAGTGCTAAACAGCAATCTATTATGGTTAAAAATGAAGATTCGACAATGCAAGCTAAAGTGTATGTGTTACTAGATTTGATGCAAAGAGGTTCACTTGATATAGAGAATCGCACCGTATTAGAAGATCAGATGATAGAGTGTGTCATAGCTGTATTATACTATTGTTTAGGGCATGATATTCATACTTCTTTTGGGTATTTTCAAGAGCAGATGAGGCTATATGCTGCACACAATAGGTCCCACTTTGAAGAGCTTTATGAGAAATTATTTAAGATAAAGTTTGAGAAATCTATACCGTTTAGTGAGGTAGTAGGCAGGCTGCCTACAATGGAAGAAGGTAAGGGCTATTGTGTAGGCATTACAAGTGAGCTAGATTTTTCATTGTATGATCAAATTAATAAGCTGGTAGAGGTAGGAAATCACGTGATTATCATACTAGTTAGCCTTGGGGAAGAGGAGACAAAAGTATTAGAAACGAGGGAGATTATTCGGAGGGCATTGATTAAACTGGGTGTTGTTTATTATGCAATCGGCGTTGGAGAGGAGCTTAGCCAAATTCTAAATAGCTAGGAGGATAAGGATGAAGCAGAGCTTTTTGAATAAATGTACATATATACTACTTACAACAGGGATGGGTGTAAGTTTGGGGATAGCCATATTTTACTTATTGGGATTACCTATAAAATATATGTTTATAATAGGTGTCGTAGGATGTGTTGAAGTAATTTGCAACCTCTTGTGGTGTCAGTACTATTCATTTTTTACAAGTGTAGGACTAGGGGGCATAGGCATAGGGGTACTCTTTTATTTAAGAGGAGAAGAGAAGTGGGCCTATAAAGTACAACCTATTTTTACATATTTAAAAATAAATCAAAAAGAGTTATTTATTTTAATCTGTATAGCTCTAGTTGTGTATCTATTAACAGCTAAGTTTTTTAAAAGAATGAGTTTGTTACTTATAGGTAGTGTGCTATATGGTTGGATTTTATTTAAGGAGCTTCATTCTATAGAGAGTGGACTTATTCTGTTTATTGTGATGTCACTTCTGTATTTTTTCTATGATTACTACTTACAACTCTCTAAAGAAGAAGAGAAAAGTTATAAGCTGAATCAGAGTTATATGAAAATTACTTTATATTTTTGTAGCATTACAATAGGCATTGCGTTATTGAGCGCAAGCTTAGTACCCCTTCAGTTTACAGCACTACATAGATTGTTAGATAATAAAGAAAATAATATAGGGTATGGATATAGTAAATACTACCCATATACTGGGGTACTTGGTGGAGATAGGGTATTAGGAGATGAAGAAATTTTAGAAGTAACTACGACAAGAGAAACCTACTTGAAGGCGGATACAAAATCTATTTATACAGGGAGTGCTTGGACTAATGTAAATGAGGGGTCTACACTTCAAGATATAGCTAATTATGAGTTTGTAGATACACTCGAAATGCTAAATGGAATAGAGCTTTTGGGAGGGTGGAGACAAGAGCAGTTCTACCTTAATCAACTTTACCGAGTTACATTTAGGAATGTACTTACCCAATCACTTTTTATGCCCACTAAAAGTATTAATTTAGCCTTATCTCAAAATACAGAAGAGCTTTATCAAAAGCATGAAGATACTTTGTTTTTAAGTAGTCCCTATGGAAGTGGATTTTCCTATAGTGTGCATGGCTATACACCTCAATATAATTCAAAAGCATTTAAGGATCTTATGAGAAAAAGTGAAAAAGGTCTGTATACTCAATATAAAGACTTAGGAGGTACTCACCAAGTAAGTTGGGAAATGCTAGAAAAGTTAGAAGATCGTGCAGAACAGATCAATGAAATGTATACAAAGCTTCCCGAAAGTTTGCCTGATAGAGTAAGTGCATTAGCTGATAAGATAACGGAAAACTATGAGTCAGACTATGATAAAGTGAGTGCTATAGAGGCTTATTTGGCACAAAATTATACGTATACATTAACGCCAGGAGACCATAGTAGACGAAAGGATTTTGTAGATACCTTTTTATTTGAAAAAAGAGAAGGTTATTGTACGTATTTTGCTACAGCTATGGCGGTGTTAACAAGGTGTATAGGATTGCCTAGTCGATATGTAGAAGGCTATGTAACACCTGAAGCTTATGAACCAGGCACAAGTACTTATAAGATTACAAGTAAACAGGCCCATGCATGGGTAGAAGTTTATTTTGAAGGGTTTGGGTGGTTGTTGTTTGAGCCTACTGCCACGTACCAAAGTGTACTGCAACAAAATAATATAGGGAATCAAGAGAATCTTTATGGAATGCAAGAAGTAATGACTACGCAAATAGAAGATATGGTTAAAGGAGGAAGTAATGGGGTAAGCTCCAATGGCTATGAAAAGCTTCAGCTTATAGGTATGAGAATAGGTCTACTTATTGGGGGGATTATCCTGAGCATCGTAGGTTATAGGAAATATCGATTGAAGCATATGGCACCTCGTACTTATATAATATATAGATATAAAGCCCATTGTGAAAAACTCAAGAAAAAGGGATTTAAGTTTGAACAAGGTGAGACAGAATTGATGTTTGCAAGAAGAGTGGATGCAACTTTGAAGTTAGAAACAGTAACTTTTGAAGAGATTACAAAGCTCTATTTAGCAGCTAGGTATAGTAACCATGATATAGCAGAATGGCAAAAAAAGAAGATGCATGAATTTCATGCATCCTTAAAAAAGTCTAAATAATATTTTGAGGTGAACCTTCTAAGTAGTGCTTAATATTATCTAACATAATAACAGCACGTTTTTCCAAAGCTTCTACTGTTGCAAAAGCAATATGTGGTGTGACAATCACGTTAGGTGCACCAAAGAGAGGATGGTCAGAAGGAACAGGAGGTTCAACGTCGAATACGTCGATGCCAGCACCAGCAATTTGATGGTTGGAAAGGGCATCTGCAAGTGCCTTTGTATCTACAACTGGACCACGGGCTGTATTAATAAGGACAGCATGAGGTTGTATAAGTGCAAGTTTTTCAGTATTAATTAAGTGAGTCGTGGCAGGTGTAAGGGGAACATGTAAAGAGACGATGTCACAGGTTTTTAGGAGTGTATCTAAATCGGTATAAGTGACATCAGGTGTTTCTTTGACAGTACGGCTATAAGCATAGACTTCACAGCCAAAGGCAGCTGCAACTTTTGCAACACGCATCCCGATAGCACCTGTTCCAACAATGCCAAATTTCTTGCCTTCTAGTTCAAATCCTACTAGGCCATCTTTGGTGCCATGGTTGCGTACTACTTCATTACAAGGAATAAGGTTACGATAAAGGCTGACAATCATACCAAAGACTAAGTCTGTAACAGCAGCATTAGAGTAGCCACAACAGTTGCAAACCGTAATAGCACGTTCTCTACAAGCATCTAGTGCGATATGATCAACCCCTGTAAAAGCAACGGCTAAAAGCTTTAGGTTAGGGCATCCTTCAATGACTACACGAGATAATGGTAAGTTAGAAACGGCAATAATATCAGCATTCTTACCACGAGCAATGAGTTCTTCAGAGTCAGTAGTACGGGTATCATAATACACAACTTCTAAATCTTGTCCTAAAGTAGCTTGTGCTAGCGTCAGGAGCTTATCTTCTTTTACGCCTAATGGTTCAATGATGACTAACTTCATTTTTAACACCCCTTTTATATAGATTAACTTTATATTAAAAAGGATTTGGAAGAAAGTCAAACAAATATGATTATTTTAAACATAATAAGGAATACTAAAGAATGGAAGTGTTTAGTTCTGGTACGACTAAATCTTTTAAGAGTGAAGCACTACAAAGGGGGCTGTTGTATAACAGTCCCCTTTGTACTTTTAGTATTAGTAGGGACAGTATTTATGACAGGTCCAGCAGGATTACTTGCTAGATTAACACCAGAAACTTTAGCGACTAATTTCTGGTTAGTTGTTGTATTAATATACTACTTCTTAGCAACTGTATTATTTTCTATGGTGCTATGGTTGCAGAAGGAATCATTGCCCCTTTTTTTATTGACTTTATTGGATTATCCTATATAGTATAAGAAGAAAATAAATGAGAAACTAAGCTATTTAGTTTTAGTTGGAGGACATATGGCTATTAATTTTAAGAATACACAAAAGCTTAATAAGAACTTTATGTATAATAATTTAAAAAGAAGTAACTGTTTCGACGTAGATTTTTCAGGTTCTAATTTTGACTTTGCAAGTCTTAGAGGGGCACACTTAAAAGGGTGTAACTTCTATAAATGTTCTTTTAAATCAACTGAATTTGTAGGAACAAACTGCAAAAAGGTAAGATTCAAAAATGCTAAATTTGAAGATGCTATCTTTGAAGGGGCTAACTTAAATGGTGCAGACTTTGCAGGAGCTACTTTTAAAAATACTGTATTTTTAAGTACAGATTTAAGCGTAGCTAACAACTTAGACCTTAAAAATTCAGGGATTACAGTTTATGAAACAATGCCAGAACTTGAGATGAGTGAAGAGTTAAAAACTGCTATCTTAGATACTATGGAAAATGAGTTTGTAAAAAATTCACGTGTCTTAGATACTAAAGAAGGAGAAATCAATAATTTAAGCATTATGCGTCTCCTTGAGCATTATGATGAAAAGGCTCTTATCCGTGGCTTTAAAATTATGAAACCACGTTTAGATAAAGAATTTTGTACATTGAGCTATTTGACTAAAGTGCTTCAAACTTATAAAGAAGCAGGATTCTTATAAAACCAAGCGTTTTATAAAGAAAAATTTCTATACGAATAAGAGCTCTAAAACTAAGATGTACATTAGTTTTAGAGCTCTTATTCGTATAGAATGATTTATGACAGAGACTTCCTTTTAGAATTGAGAGATAGCCTCTTAATCATAGGAAATTATAGGTATGAAGTATGTGAGGCCCTTTGCTTAGCGAATGATAAAATATGGAGAAACTATTTAACGTAAATTTAATAAAATTCTAATATTTGTCCAATGGGGATTTAACCTTTCTAATTTATTATTTGAATTGTAGATGAAAAAGATAATAATAAAAGGGGATTAAGTATGAAATTAACTAAAAAATTTGTTATAGCGTTAGTAGGAATGGCTATTATAGGTTCATCAATTGCAGGATTTACAACAATGCAAGCAAGTTCAACACCGCTTGTGAGCGCGGTTGCTGCCAACACCCAACAAGTTAAATACAATAAACCTAAATATATTTTCACTTTTATTGGAGATGGAATGTCTTATGTACAACTTAATGCAGCACAAGTGTACAAAGGTGTTACAGAACAAGGAGGCATTAACCTTGGTAAGCTTGCAGTAAGTAGCTTCCCCGTAGTTGGGTCAGCAACGACTCAAGATTCAACATCTTTTTGTCCAGACTCAGCATCAACAGCTACTGCTATTTCAAGTGGAGTTAAAACGCACAGTGGGGTAATCGGCTACAATGCTGATAAGCAAACAAAACCTGAGAGTATTACAGAAAAACTCAAAAAAGATGGTTATAAAATTGGTGTTGTAAGTAGTGTATCTATTGACCATGCTACACCAGCTGCTTTCTATGCACATGAAGTATCTAGAAGTAATATGTACAACATTGCATTACAACTTGCAGAAAGTGATTTTGACTACTTTGGTGGAGGTTCTTTAGCACAGCCAACAGGTAAAGACAATGACCAAGCAGATGCTTTTAAAATTATAGAAGAGAATGGCTATACAATTGCAGATACAGCAGAAGAAATTAAAGCGCTAAACAAAGATTCTGGGAAAGTCTATGCAATTAGTCCAGAGCTTCAAGACTCACAGTCAATGAATTATGCAGTAGATACTGAAAAAGGTGATTTACAGCTTAAAGATTTTGTGAAAAAAGGAATTGAAGTATTAGACAATGAAGATGGTTTCTTTATGATGGTTGAAGGTGGAAAAATTGACTGGGCAGGTCATGCCAACGATGCAAGAGCAAACATTGGGGATGTTATAGCTCTTGATGAAGCAGTTCAAGTGGCTATAGACTTTGCAAGCAAACATCCAGAAGAAACATTAATCCTTGTAACAGGTGACCATGAAACAGGTGGAATGACTATTGGATACTCTACAACAGGTTACAATACAGCTTTCAATATGTTAGAAAATCAAGAAATGAGTTATGTAGAGTTTGATAAGCTTATTGCAGATTACAAAGCATCAACAAATGCAAAAGATGCAAAAGTTGAAGACCTCCTTCCAACGATTAAAGAAAACTTTGGTCTTATAACTTCTAAGGATAAAGATGCAAGTAAAAATCCGGAGATGGTTATGACAGATTATGAATACAATAAGCTAGAAAAAGCTTTCAATGAAACAATGAAGGCAACAGCGGATCGTTCTAAGGACGAAGAAGCAGGTGTATTATACGGAGGGTATGAGCCACTTAGTGTTACACTTACACATATCTTAAATAACAAAGCAGGTATTGGCTGGACTTCATATTCACATACAGGTGTACCAGTTCCAGTCTATGCTATGGGTCAAGGTCAAGAACTCTTTAATGGAGCTTATGATAATACAGATATCTTCCATAAACTTGTAGAGATCTGTGGGCTTAAATAGTTAGGTTAATAAATACTAGAACAAGATAAAGTTATAGGTTAAGTAAGAGATGAGAGTACTAAGGCAGGAGGCTTAAGTGAAAGTCGTTCCTGCCTTTTATACGAAGTGAAGTATTGATATAGGAGTATAGGTGATCTAATGAAAGCATTATTAAATAATAAAAATGTAATATTTTCTTTAATATGTCTTATAGTAAGTGGCATTTTGCTCATTATGCCGACAGGATTTGAAAAACAAATTTATGTAAATGCAGAAAGTGTACAAGCGAAGGTTTTAGAAACCAACGAAAGTACAGTATACAATAATGGTTTACTTAAACAAGGCAGTCAAGTATGCCAAGTGGAGCTTCTAAGTGGAAGTTTCAAAGGGGAGAGGGTAGAAGCAGTCAATCTTTTAACGGGAAAACTAGAATTTGATAAGTTATTTAAAGTAGGAGATAAGGCACTTGTACTTGTAGAAAAGTCACAAGACGGGGAACTCATATTTGTGAACATGTTAGACCATTATAGAATTTCAGCAGAATGGTTCATTATTTTTGTATTTATGGGTGTACTTATTCTATTTTCAGGATCAACAGGTGTACGTACCATTATATCTTTTGTATTTAGTTTACTTTGCATTTGGAAAGTGCTTATCCCTATGCTATTAAAAGGTTATCCGCCTATGGCACTAGGCCTTATTATTGGACTTACCATGGCAACTACTACGCTAATTTTAGTTGGAGGGTTTACAAAAAAAGCTTATTGTGCTATTGCGGGAACAGGTGTGGCCTCTATTATAACCTGTTTAATGGCAGTAGGATTTGGTACTTTGTTTAAAATAGATGGGACGGTTATGGCATGGTCTGAATCTTTGCTTTATGCAGGATTTGAAGGACTTGATTTAACTCAAATCTATCAAGCAGCTATTTACTTATCTTGTTCGGGAGCATTGGTAGATTTGGCGATGGACTTATCTGCAGCACTTGAAGAAGTAGTAGAGAAGAAACCTGACCTTTCTAGAAGAGAAATTTGGTTATCAGGTATGAGAATTGGAAAATCTGTAGTAGGTTCTCAAACAACGACTTTACTTTTAGCTTATATGGGAAGTTTTATTACAGTTATGATGGTGTACATGGCACAAGGGACACCTATGATTAGTATTCTAAATTCTAAATCTATAGCAAGTGAAGTTTTACATACTTTTGTAGGATGTATAGGTCTTGTTATTGTCTGTCCTTTAACAGCGACTATTTGTAGTTACGCATACAAAAAGAAAAGTAATGTAATATAATTTGAAAACAAAAGCCAAATATAATTTACACCAAGTAAAAGCCCAATGAAACAAGTGTAATACTCGCTTCATTGGGCTTTGATAATACATAGTTATCTTTCTGTACCAAGGAACATGACACCTATTGCACCAGGCCCACCATGAGTACCAATTACAGCACCAATTGGATTAATAACAATATCACCAACTGAAGTTTGTTCTAAAATCATTTGCTTAACAAGTTCAGCATTAGCTAAACAATCCGCATGACAGATATAGATTGTTTGTGATGCTAAGTCTACACCTTTTTCAAGTACTTGATTCACTAAATATTTAAGTGCATTTTTATTTCCTTTTAACTTAGCACCAGGAAGTACTGCACCTTCGTTATCAAATTTGATACTAGGTTTAATGCCGAGCATGCCCCCAATAACAGCAGTAGCTGCAGAGATACGTCCACCTCTTTTGAGGAAGTTTAAGTCATCCACTGTAATAGCATGAATAACTTTTGTGCGATTTGTCTCTACCCAAGAAACAATATCATTTTTAGAGTAACCTTGTTGAATCATTTCACAAGCTTTAGCTACAAGTAAGCCTTCTCCAAGAGAAGCACTTTTTGAGTCGATCACAGAAATATCGGCATCAGGATATTTTTCTAAAAGGTTTATACGTGCTACAGTAGCACTATTTACGGTACCGCTTAAAATACCTGCAAGACCAATGTAGATAATGGTATAACCTTCTTGTATGTAACGCTCAAAGAGCTCTTCAAAAGTATGAATGTTAACTTGTGAAGTACTTGTTTGCTCACCTTGACGAAGGTGAGCATAAAATTTTTCGTAAGGAATAGTTTGCCCAAAGTCGTCTTGAAGAAATTCACCTTGAATGTTAACTTCTAGACAAGCAAAATCAATGCTGTTTTCTTGAATATATGATAAAGGTAAATCGGATGCTGAGTCAGTAATTAATTTGATTTTCATATAGAATATCCCTCCATGTGAATGTTTATGAAAGGAGTATAGCATAATGTAATTTGAAAATCAAACTATTTGAAAAACGAATTAATTTTCGGCTCAAAATAAAGAAAGTATGAGTACTCAATTAATCTTTTTATGTCTAAAGAAAATCAGAAGAAAAGAGAGAAAGTTTAAGTATAGAAAGGCTATAGATATGATATAATAGAAATATTCAAACAATAAATGGTGAGCTGAGCAGTCAGATAAGAACAATTGGAAAAATGATAGGAGTGAATACAATGGAAAAATGGGATTTATATAATGTAGATAGACAGCCTTTAAATCAGACACATAATAGGCTAGAGGCAATGGCGAAAGGAACTTATCATATCGTCGTCAGTATTTGGACAGTTAATAGCCAGAATCAGGTACTTGCTACACTCCGTCACCCGAAAAAAGATAAGTATCCCAACTTTTGGGAAAATACAGCAGGTTCAGTTCTAGCAGGTGAGACAAGTAGGCAAGGTGCAAGACGAGAACTTTTAGAAGAAACGGGTATTAATGTTGAGGAAGAAGCGTTACAATTTTTAGATACCATTAAGGAGCTAACAGCTTTTGTAGACTTGTATATTGTAAGAAAAGATGTAGCTATAGAGGAGCTGGTTATGCAAGAGGGGGAAACAGTGGATGCTAAATGGGTAAGTCTAGAACAGTTAGACGAAATGATTGACAAAGGGTTTATTGCAGAACCTGTAGCACAAAGGTTAGTGCCAGTTAGAAAGGCGATTGAACAATTGATGTATGGTGAATAAGTAGAAGAGTTAGGGGAGAGCATCATGAAAATTTATATTGTAGGGATTGTAGCAAGTGGTAAGACGACACTTGCTAGAAGGTGGTCTCAAGCGTTGAATATACCTTTTTATGAGTTGGATTGTATTGTATATGGGAAGAAAGAGGGAGAACGATATAAAAGAACACCCCAGAAACAGCAGGCTATTATACAGAAAATAGATCAAAAAGGTGAGTGGATTATAGAGGGGACTTATAGAAAAAATTGTCACTATCTTTTGGATTTGGCAGATAAAATAGTTTTTTTAGATACGCCACCTTGGAAACGAAATGTAAGGATTCTAAGCCGGCATATTAAGCAAGTTTGTGGCATGGAAAAATGTCATTATAGACCAAGTTTGTGTATGGTGAAGTCTATGTACAGTTGGTCTAGTGATTTTGAAAAAAAACGAGAAAAGTTTGAAGCCATGCTACTAAAATACGGACATAAATTAGTGTTAGTAAGAACTAATAAAGAAGTTTATACACCCAACAATGAAGCACTTTGTTTTAAGAAAGTAAAAAATTAAAAGTTTTATTTAAACAACTACATAATCACCGTCAAAAAGTAGCTTATTATTTTGATAAGCTACTTTTTGTGTTGACAAGAATACTTGTCAATGATAGAGTAAATGTATGACAAGAATACTTGTCAAGATGGAGGTGAAGCATATGCCCCTTTACAATAATGTAAAGCGATTTAGAGAAGAACTGGGTATAAGTCAGACAGAACTTGGGAAGCAATGTGGTGTTTCAAGACAAACCGTAAGTAGTATTGAAAGAGGAGATTATCATCCTTCAATTGTATTAGCGATTAGGATTGCTCAAATCTTTAATACATCAATTGAAAAATTATTTTGGCTGGAGGAAGAAAATAAATGAAAAGTTATAATTGGAAAAAAGGCATAGTATTTTTTGCAGGGTGTGGATTGATAGGAGCTGTATTAGGTGGCGTACTTAAAAGCCTAGAAGGCAGTGGTGCTATCCATGTATTTGCACAACAAGTGCAGTCTATGGCACCAAGTATGTTTGTCATTGCTTTTATTGTAGGACTTATAGGATTGGGTGGTTATTTTTACTTCAATGCACAACTTAAAAAGGAACAGTATAGTGATGAAGAAGGATCTTTTTATGAAAAGCATGAAAAGGCAATGAGTATTGTCATGATGTGTTCTACATTATGTGCTATCTTTAACTTTACAGCTTTAGGCGTGAATATTTTCAACACAACAGCTTTAGCAAATTTATTTTTCCCTTTATTTTTTGCTAATGTAGTAGTAGCCTTCTTTGGAGAAGTTGCCCATATATCATTAGTTAAAAAGGTAAGACCAGAGTTAGACGCAGATCCTCTTAAAACCAGTTTTACGAGAGATTATTTTGACCAGCTAGATGAGTATGAAAAGAACAAAACAGGAAAAGCATGCTTTAAGACGCTAACAGCCATGGTACCACTTTATGTAAGTTTATTTTTAGCCTGTTATGTATTAAGTATATTTTTTAATGTGAGTGCAGTCATTTGTTTGCCAATCGGTATTATGTGGGGGGCACAGACAATATTAATGACTTACTATGGAAATAAGAAAGATAAGTAATGTAATGAATATATCAGCAGAATCTAAAATAAAATAATAAAATAATTTTTAAAAGGGGAATAAATGATGTTTAAAAAAGTTTTAAGTTTAGGATTAATAGCAGTAATGATGGCAGGAGCTTGCCAAGTTTTTGCACAAGAGAGCGTACAACCAGCAGATTGGGCATTAAGCGAGCTCAACGATGCACAGGCATATGGGGTGGCACCTAACGGATTTGAAAAACAACTTAATGAAGTACTCACAATAGACCAATTAAACTTTATCGCAGAAGGCTTAAGAAAGAAGTGTGAAGAGGCAGGATTAGTCTTAGAACAAGCGAGTGAAATAAAAAGAGGAACAACCAGAGAAGCAGTACTTGACACCTACTATGAAGTGCTTAAAGGCTACCAAGGAAGATTAGATTTAAAATCAGATTATTTAGCTTATATGAGAGATAATCAAATTGTCAAAGGATATGGGCAACAAGAACTTGGATTAGAGCAAGACTGTACATTACAAGAAGCACTTGTATTAGCAACACGTGTTGTAGAAAATGTATATGAACAATTAGGTCTTGGAACTGAAGGGTTCTTGTGGGAAGTAAGTGATGAGGATAGTACTGTTTACTTGTTAGGGACAGTACATATTGGAAAATCCGAAGTTTATCCTCTTAGCAAGGGATTGAATGAAGTACTTGAGAATGCAGACAAAATTGCATTAGAGGTTGACTTTGGAAATCAAGAGGGGCTCAACTATTTAGCACAAAAGCAAATGTATACCGACGGGACAACGTTAGAAGATCACGTAGATGCTGAAACTTACAGACGTACGGTCGAAGCATTAGAGGCATTTGGTATACCAGAAGGTCAAACTAAATTATTCAAACCTTGGGCAATAGCTAACACATTGACTGTACTGACAGCACAAGCTACAGAAAATCTAGAAGAAGTAGGAGCGTACCAACCGATAGATGCTTATGTCTATATGAAAGGATTGTTTGAAGAAAAAGATATTTTAGAGATAGAAGGTTATGCCTTTCAAGCAGATTTGTTTGAAAATATTCCGATAGAGTATCAACTTGAGAGTTTAAATGCTGGATTAGATATGATTGAGACGATTACAACTGATAAAGCTGAAATAAGTGATGAAAAAGTGGCCGAAGAGGCAGCTCTAATGAATGAAATGTTACAGTATCTTAAAACAGGAGATATTGAAGGATTTACAGCAGTCTATCCGAAAGATGAAAGTATTGAAAGTGGTGATATCATGGCACAGGCACTTTTTGAAGGCAGAGATGCACATATGAGTGAAAAAGTAGTAGAGTACTTACAAGATGAGAATAAGGCTACTTATGTTGTAGTAGTAGGTGCAGGACACATGATTGGCAAAGGTGGTATTGTGAGTAGATTAGAAAAATTAGGATACACTGTGAATATAGTACCTAGATAGACTTATTTGGATAAGGTATAAAGTAACAAATAGTTATCCCCCTAAAGTTACAGCTTGTTGTATACAATCAACAACAATAGTCTGTTAATTTATAGGGATAACTATTTGACAAAAAAGTATAAAACAAGATGTATAGTTATTGTAGGAGTTTTAGGGTAAAATAACAAAATAAGATAAGTATCTATAAGTATATAGTAAATATAAAAAGGATGGATTAAATGAAGAATTGGAAAATAAGCGCACAAAATAAAAAATTTATTGCTTCATATAGTGGGGGCAAAGATAGTTCATTAGCACTTTATCAAGCCATGCAAGAAGGAGAAGCTGTAGGAATTATTGCCATGATGGAAGAAGAAGGCGTAAGATCTAGATCACATGGCTTATCAAAAGAATTGCTACAAGCACAAGCAGAAGCTATAGGTGTACCTTTATACATAGGCTGTGCAAGTTGGGAAGGCTATGAAGAAGTCTTTGTAAAGCTTTTGCAAGAAGCAAAAGAGGCAGGGGCACAAGTATTGGTAACAGGTGACATTGATGTGCCAGAACATGAGTGTTGGCATGAACGTGTGACACAGAAAGTGGGGCTGGGCCTTGGTATGCCTCTATGGGAGATGGACCACAAGCAAGTTGTGGAAACTTTTATTGAAGCAGGATTTGTGACAAAGGTGGTGACAGTTAACTTAAACAAGGGTATGCAGGCTGAAGATTTAGGGCGTATGCTTACAAAAGAATATATGCAGGAGCTAGAAGCAAGAGGTGTAGACCCTTGTGGAGAAGCCGGGGAGTTCCATACTACTGTAATAGATGGACCGCTGTTTAAGCATCCTATCCCTGTAGAAGATGGAGAGATTACTAGGAGAGGTGAGTACATGTATCTATCACTTGCCATGAAAAACAGATAGAAATAAATTGAAATAGAAGAGTAGTTTTAAGTTGAAGTCAAAAAGGCTTCAACTTTTTTTGTAATTAAAATTTTGAACTGTGTTGACAATTACGCACAACTGATTATACTGTATATATACACTATGATCAGTTGTGCGGAGGATGAAATATGAAATTGACATTATCAAATAGCTCTCAAACACCTATTTATGAGCAAATAAAGGAACAATTTAAAAATGCTATATTAGGTGGAGAAGTGAGTGAAGGGGAGATGCTTCCGTCTATAAGAACATTGGCGAAGGAACTAAAGATTAGTGTAATTACAACGACAAGAGCGTACCAAGACCTAGAACAAGAGGGGTTTGTTAAAAGTATTCAAGGAAAGGGTGTTTTTGTACTCCCGACTAATACAGAACTTATGCGTGAGCGGTTATTACAAGAAGTGGAAGATTGTATTGTAGAGAGTATACAAAAAGCAAATAGAGTAGGACTGAGTTTAGAAGAGTTTAGAGCACTTATAGACGTACTTATTAAGGAGGAATATCATGAATAATCTATTAGAAATTAAGGGTTTAGGGAAGAAGTTCTCTAATTTTACATTGCAAGATATTCACTTGGAGTTAGAGCCAGGCTATATTATGGGGCTTGTAGGAGGAAATGGTGCAGGAAAAACAACAACCATTAATCTTATTCTTAATAAGATAGGTAGAGACAGTGGAGAAATTAAAGTTTTTGGATTAGATTTACTTGTACATGAAAAGGAAGTTAAGCAAGATATTGGTGTCATTTTTGATGAGGCAGGGATTGCATCAGAATGGACATTGAAAGAAGTAGAAAATGCATATAAACCTTTTTATAAAAGATGGGATAGCCAGAAATATTATGCTTATCTAGAGGAGTTTGGCTTAAATGTCCATACAAAGGTGAAGGATTTATCTCGAGGGATGACGGTTAAATTGATGCTAGCAACCGCATTTGCCCATCATGCTAAGTTACTCATATTAGATGAGCCAACAAGTGGTCTAGACCCAGCCTCTAGGGATGCATTAATGGAAATGTTACAAGCCTATATTGAAGATGGTACAAAAAGTGTCTTGTTTTCTACTCATATTACAAGTGATTTAGAAAAAGTAGCTGATTATATTACTTGTATAGACCATGGTGAACTTTTTTATACAGGGACAAAAGACGACTTACTAGAACAATATAGACGTATAAAAGGTGGGCCTAATACGTATAAAGGCTATGAGCAATGGATTATTGGACTGAGAAGATATACAACAGGTTTTGAAGGGATGGTTCGAGTAAAAGATTTAAGCCATATGAACAATAGTTTTGAGGTTGAAAAATTATCCATTGAAGATATTTTAGTATTTATAAATAGGGAGGGGAAGAGAAATGACAGAAAGCATTAAGCTTATGAAGTTAGATTTGATGATGACCAAAAAATATTGGAAAGAGATGTTGTTTGCAGGGGCAATTATATCAGTATCTATTTTACCCAATGTGCCAATTCTTCTAAATATTATTATGTTCATGTTCGCAAATACCCTTTTAGGTTATCCTTTTATGATTCAAGAAAAAGATAAGATGGATAAGTTTTATAGTATTATTGCAGTGACTAAAAAGGAAATTGTAAGAAGTAAGTACTTACTAACCTTATTTTATATGGTCATTATAGGAACTGCGCTTATTCTCATTAATCTAATCTTGTACTATGTAGTGAAGGTAGAAGTGGATTTGCGAGGTGCCCTTTTGTTAATAGGTATGGGTATGTTGTTGTATAGTGGTGTGGCAGCACTGCAACTACCTTGCTATTTCAAATGGGGTTATTCAAAATCTAGAATGATTACAGCTATCTTACCTATTTTAGTAGGCGTAGGGGTACCAGGAGTTGTTCTAGGTGGAGCGAAGTTGCTAGGGAAAGAGCAGTTACTGGATATAGGGAGAAATATGGCTCGGTTTATAAGTAATCAGTATAATGTATTGCTCATAGGCATGGTTATAGGTATTATTTTATGTTTTTATATTTCCTATAAGGTTAGTGAAAACATTTATTTGAAAAATAGATAAAATCAAGCGATAAATCAATAACTAAAGAAAGAAATCAGCAAATAAATAAAAGAGTAGAGAACTAATGTTTAGTGTGCTCTACTCTTTTTTGAAGCTTATCCTTTAGTTACGCTTGTAGAAACCCATTGATTGTTGCCTGCGGATTTTAAGAGGGACTAACGATATTTATTGATAATTTGATTCATAGTATCAAAATGTTTTTCCATGTCCGATACAAGTTTAAATTGTGTTCTACAGCGGTCTAAGTTATGACCATCTCTATGTACATGGAAGTAAGTATCTCCTTGTAAGTAGTCTGTTAAGAAACGCATGCCACATTCAAGGGTCATGGTCATAGCACCTATTGGAAGCATGTTGATTTCTTCTTCAGTAAGATTGCCACCACAGCCTTCTAAGAAGCCCTTTGTATAACTTTCAAATAAGTTAAGATCGAAGTTTACTTTTGTGAGGTCTGGCTCATCTTCGGCGCCTGTTGTTGCACCAAAACGGATAGAGTCACCGAAGTCGTTGACAGATAAACCAGGCATTACAGTATCTAAGTCGATGATGCAAATAGGTTTATTAGTCGCAGTGTCAAACATACTATTGTTGAGTTTTGTATCATTATGAGTCACACGAAGAGGTAGGTCACCTTTTAATAATTTATCAGTAAGGATGTGGGTAAAAGCTTCTCTTTCCATGACAAAGTTGATTTCTTCTTGTACAAGGTGAGCACGTCCACAAACATCAGCTTTAACAGCTTCTACGAAAGTTTGGAAACGAACAGGTGTATTGTGGAAGTCAGGAATCGTTTCAGAAAGTGTATCTGCAGGGTAATCAGAAAGTAGCTTTTGGAAATTTCCAAAAGCATATGCAGATTGATAGAAAAGTTCAGGATTGTCTAAGATTTCATAACAGATTGTATCTGTAAGGAAAGCATAGCTTCTCCAATAATTTCCTAGACCGTCTTTATAGTAAAAAGCACCTCCTTTTGTAGGAATAACATTCAAGGTTTCACGGTTGACATCGCCACCTCTAAGTGTGATTTTTTCTTTAAGAAATGAGGTAACGGCAACAATATTATGCATCAATGCTTCTGGATTTTTAAAGATTTGATGATTAATTCTTTGTAAAATGTAAGGAATGACAACCTCATCCTTTTGAAAATTGACTAAGTAGGTATCATTGATGTGACCATTGCCGTAAGAAGTATGGTTTAAGTATTGACCTTTAAAGGACATATTTTCAATGGCATCCATAATTTTTTCAGAACATAATGCTCGGCTCATTAGTTTTCCTCCCATAGGCGTACTGGATAAATTTGATTATTTTTGAAAGTTTGGATTGCATTTTCAACAGCTTCTTTATCTTCTCTATAAGTCACACCATACCAACGGTCAGTAGAAGTAAGCACTTTAGCAGTGGCTTTGTTTTCTGTTAATAATTCACCTACTACGGAAGGTAAGAAGTATTCACATTTTAATGGATTATTAGTAAGAGATGTATCTAAGAACTGTGAAAATCTCGCTTTAGTTTCTGTTAAGATGCTTGGAGTGAAGCCCCACATGTTCATAGAAACGATAGAAGCTAAGTCAATGTTTACCCAAGTTTCTCCGTCATTTTCAGTGAAAGCTGCACCTGTTTGAGTTTTTTCAATATGTGTGCGCTCTGTGATATTTGTGAGCATATTATTTTCATCCACCTCACAAACACCTCTTGCTACAGAACCGTTTTCTGTAAGCGTATTTTCTAAAACATATCCAACCATAGCATAACGATATTGAGCATCATCTTTTACTTCTGATAGGTAGTTGTAGATAGAAACAAAAGCATCTTTGCCATAGTAGTCATCTGCATTGATGACTGCAAAAGGTGCATCCACTGCATCTAAGCAACATAAGATAGCATGGGCTGTTCCCCAAGGTTTAACACGTCCTTTCGGTAGAGTATAACCCTCAGGAAGGGTGCCTAGTTGTTGATACACGTATTCAACGTTTACAAATTTACTGATGCGGTCTCCAATAATTTCTTTGAAATCTGATTCGATTTCTTTTTTGATAATAAATACAACTTTTTTAAAGCCTGCTCTTACAGCATCGTAGATGGAAAAGTCAATAATTAAGTGTCCTTCATTATCAATTGGATCTATTTGTTTAAGTCCGCCATATCTACTTCCCATACCAGCAGCCATGATTACAAGAATTGGTTCGTTCATTATTTTCACGTCCTTTAAATTTATTTCAAACTTGATTCTAGTATAAAAAATAAGGTTTATATTTTCTATGTAAAATAGTATAATTATTAGTAATATTGGCCACTTATTTCAAAATTACTAAAGGGAGAATGCCATGCATGAAATCATTTCATTAGAGACTGTACTAAAGGAGCTTCATAACATATCTGGATTTCGAATTTCTGTACATGATATGTACTACAAAGAAATTGCTTCCTACCCTAAGGAACTTACTAAATTTTGTGGGATGATGCAATATGATGAACGTGTTTATAAAAATTGTGTAGAAAATGATAGAACTGCTTTTGAAAAGGTAAAAAAAGATCAGCATCCATATATTTATCGATGTCAGTTTGGACTATATGAAGCTGTAGCACCTCTTTATTATTCTGGAATTTTATCTGGATATCTTATGATGGGACAAGCTTTAGATACTTCAATACATACAAAAGAACAAGTGTATAGATTATCAAGCCGACATGTGTCAAATCAAGCCTGCTTGAAAGAGGCTATTGAGAACATTCCAGCATCTACAAAAGAGAAGATTTCTTCATGCATTAATATTATGAGTATCTGTGCAGAGTATATTACTTTAAGTAATCGATTTAAAGCATCTACTAAGAATCTTGCACAAGATGTAAAAAAATATATACAGGAGAACTACGCAGAGAAAATAACTTTAGAAACATTATGTAACCAGTTCTATTGTAGTAAGACAAATCTTACATATACATTTAAGGAAACATATGGTGAGACTATTAGTCAGTTTATTATATCAACACGGTTAGAAAAGGCTGAAAAACTATTAGCGGTTTCAGATATGAAGATCGGAGAGATTGCTAGCCAATGTGGTTTTGCGGATCAGAATTATTTTTGTAAAGTATTTAGTAAAGCATTTGGTGAAACGCCTACAGCTTATAGACAAAATACATAGAAGCTAATATTTTGTCTAATAAAGTATTTTTATGCAGATATAATATGATATAATTTTAGATAGATAATTAGATTATTAAAGAGGAGAGAATAGGTTTATGTTTAATATAGCAATATGTGATGATGAAGCATTGATTTGCTCACACATTGAATCAATTATTTTAGAATTCCAACAGACTATCGCTATGAAAATAAAAATAGAAAAATTTTATGCCGGAGAGGCATTGTGTAAATATATAGAGGAAGAGCATGACTTTGACCTGATTTTTTTAGATATAGAAATGAAGGGAATGAATGGCATTCAAATTGGGAAAATCATACGTGAAGTTAGGGATGATTATAAGACGAAAATAATATATATATCTGCAAAAAATCATTATGACCGACAGTTGTTTGATGTACAACCACTACATTTTTTAGCTAAACCCTTAATTGCTGAAAAAGTTGTTGATGATATTAAACTGGCTATAAGATTGTCAGATAAAACAGGCGGATTTTTTACCTATAAAAAAGGCTTTGAAAAAAAGCAAGTCTTGATAAAAGATATTTTGTATTTTGAAAGTTTAAATAGAGAAGTAAGAGGGGTGTTTACAAAAGGTGAAGAAACTTTTTATGACTCTACAGAAAATGTGTTACGACAAGTAGATCAGTATCAATTTATTCAGATTCATAGATCTTATATCATTAATTATGCATATGTGTGTCGGTTCAAATATGATGAAGTTATTATGAGTAATGGGGAAGTGCTACCGATTGGTCAATCTAGAAGAAAAGATGTAAGAAAATTTCAGATGAGCTTAGAAAAGGACAATTAGAAGATGACACAATATGAGTTAATTTATTTAATCACTACAGTTTTAGTTACTTATACATTATATAAGTTTATGATGATCTTTTTTCCCTATAAACAAGAGCATAAGGGAAGGGAAAAGTTATCCTATATAGCGTATTTTATTATTATTTCATATATATATTTAGTGATAAGAATTCCTGCGATAAAGGTAGTATCTAGTGGAATAGCCTTTTTTTTGCTGACTTTAAATTATAGGGCTAGTTTTAAAAAGCGTATTACAGCAGTGGCTTTTATCTGTTTTATTAATATATGTATAGAAATTATAGTGGTAAAAGTATTTTTAACTCACCAAGTTTACATGTACAGCGAAAGTGAATATCTTGAAAGTTATATTCTTATTGTAATAGCCCTGGTATATTATAGTGTAGTCATGTGTTTAAGTAAGTTTAAAAGTATAAAGCTTGGAGGAAAAGTTCCAGTGTCTTATTGGATTTGTATTTTACTTATGCCAGTTGGAGCATTGTATATTAGCCTCATCCTTTTTCAAATAAATCCCAGTTCAAATCAAGTTATTATAACAAGCGTGGCTTTTTTGCTATTAATGAATTTTGCAACGTTCTATTTATATGAGATGATTTCTAAAGCTTATACTCAAGAAGTAGAAAAAAAATGGATTGCACAGCAAAATAAGTACTATGAAAAACAGTTTCAGATTATGGAATCAGCCATTAAGACCACAAGAACGGTTAAGCATGATTTGAAAAATCATCTTTATATGGTAGATTCTCTCTTGCAAAGAGGTGAACAAGAGGATGCTATTAGGCATATTGCGCAAGTGATAGATGTGTGTGACCATCAACAAGAATATGCCAAGTCAGGGAATATAGCAATTGATAGTATTTTAAATTTTAAACTACAAGAAGCTGAAGAGCAAAATATAAAGGTTGTAGTAGATTTACATATACCAAGTCAAATAGAAGTATCATCTTATGACATTGCTGTAATCTTAGGCAATTTATTGGATAATGCAATTTATGCGGTAGGAGCGTTATCAGCAAATAGATATATTAATATTACAATTAAATATACAAAAGGCAGGCTTATTATAAAAGTACAGAATTCTTATAAAAATGAAATTCAAGAAATAGATGGCACTATATGTACAACCCATAAAGATAAAGAAAATCATGGGATTGGACTAGAAAGTGTAAAAATGGCGTTGGAAAAATATGAGGGATATTTAGATATAGAATATAAAAATCAGATATTTTTAGTAGTTGTATTTATGTATATAAAAGTATAAAGTTGAGTTCACTACATAAACATATATCATTCACTACAAAAGTGTATACAGGCTTAAAAAAAATGAGTATACTTAG
Source organism: Niameybacter sp. (assembly GCF_036655075.1). Lineage (NCBI taxonomy): Bacteria > Bacillati > Bacillota > Clostridia > Lachnospirales > Lachnospiraceae > Niameybacter > Niameybacter sp. The sequence continues at coordinate 97,336 of NZ_JAVVQU010000004.1, forward strand.
CGACGTACGAAAGTTATTGCTTCTTTGCAAGCATAGGGATGCTAAGGTACTAAAGGTTAGAAGTTATAGGGAAAAGATAGTTTGAGTGTCAAGGGGTTGCTAATGAACGGATTTACTGATAGGGGAAAAGAGGAAAATTGTTCAATAGGGAATAATTTCTAATCGGAGTAAAATGCCAAGATAATGGAATAATTGGTCTTAGGGGGCCTAATTAAGAAAGAGGTAATCAACGGAGATTACCTCTTTTTTGTTGTCTAGAAAAGTTTTGATAATCCATACATACAGTGGAATGAAGGAGAATAAATAGGGGCATAGCCACTTTCTTATGTACCTAATAAGGCAGTTCGACAATGAAGGTACAGCCCTCTCCAAGTGTTGAATTAAGGGAGAGTGTGCCCTTGTGTAAATGAATAATTTCTTTAGCAATGCTAAGGCCTAAGCCATAATGACTTTTATCTTTTCTAGAGGCATCTATACGATAAAAACGATCAAAAATATGATGAGCATGTTCGGGTGGGATACCAGGACCATTATCTATAACTTTTATAACACAACTTATAGCTGTAGGGATTAAATCAATGGTAATATGTCCACCGTTTGGCACATAGTACAGTGCATTATCTAGTAAAATAGCGAGGGTTTGTTCAATACGTTCTTGGTCACAAGAAAGAGGTCTTATAGCAGCATCTGGAAGATTCAGTACAAGCTGCTGAGCCTTCTTATGAGCTAGGGGAAGAAATGTATCGAGTAAATCAATCAACAGCGTATCTAGTTCAACTGATGTTTTATGGATAGACCAAGTATGCGCATCGGCTGTTGCAAGGAGCAGAAGATCATCTATAAGGCGTGCCAACCGTGTACATTCTTTCTCGATTTGAGAAGTGAAACGCGTAGTATCTAGATGCTGCTGATCACGGATAACGGCATTACTACTCCTGATCACGGTAAGGGGAGACTTTAACTCATGGGAAGCAGCGGCTATAAATTGGACCTGCTTGTGTTGGTTTTCTTCGATGGGAACAAGTGCCCGACCTGCAAACCAGTAACTAAAAAGTCCGAGTAGTAGAATACCAGCGAAACTAATGAGGATAAAGAGCACACGGGTTTCAATGATATTCATTTTTTCATCTGATAAATCTTGAAGCAAAGTAAGTGTATAGGTACCCGTAGTAGAAGGAATGCGAGCAATGCCTACACGATAGTATTCACCATGAATCCCCTGAAACTTAAAAAGTTGTTTTGTGATGGTTAAGCTAGAAGTAAGACTTGCATTTTTGTCAAAATGATAAGTTTCTAGAGCGATTTGATGAGCAGAATGAAGCAAGTCTTCCCGAGGAGAAAGTGGTGTCCAGGATCCTTTGAAAAAGAGTGGTTGTCCATTATCTTCAATATCAATAATGAGTTTGTTGTCAACCTCCAGCTGAGCAAGCCAAGTGGTCTTGATTTTTTGTCCAGTTTGAAGCTGATAAGCAATGGTTTGAAATTGATTTTCAAAGGCTAATTGATTACGGCTATTAAGTTGTGTTTCTGAAATTTGTAGAGCAAATAGGCAAATGACGAATAAAATAAGGCTTGTAATAGTGCTATTAATGAACGTGAGGCGCATACGTAAAGTTTTAATCATGAGGAAGCTCCAAACTATAGCCTACTCCTCGCAATGTTTTGATTTCTACATGGGAACCTACTGTACGAAGTCTTCTTCTAAGAAAATGCATGTAATTATCTAAGTTGCCTTCTTCAACTTCCGTAGAGGGCCCCCATACACGTGAAAGTAAGAAAGTACGTGGCAATGCAGTCTGTGGTTGTTTGAAAAAAGCCTCAAATAATAGGGTTTCCTTTTTAGAAAGAGAGCAAGTTGCCTTTGGGCCAGTTAAGGTAAGTGCAGACAAATTAAAAGTTGTATCACCAAAGGTCATTTGATCTGTAGTTGTCCAATCAACAGGACGTCTACTAAGCGCCCTAATACGTGCTAAAAGCTCTTCTATAGCAAAGGGCTTAGCTAAATAGTCATCTGCACCTGCATCTAGGCCGACCACTTTATCTCCAATACTATTTAAAGCAGTCACCATAATAACTGGGACTGAAATATGTAATAAACGCATGGCCTTTAGAATATGGATGCCATCTAAAGAAGGAAGCATTCGGTCTAATATAATAAGGTCATAGACTTGTTCCTTAATAAAATGTAAACCATCAGTACCATCGTAGCAACAGTCTACAGTATAACCTTGATTTTGTAACTGTAAACAAACTGTGTCACAAAGGATTTGGTCATCTTCAATGAGTAAAATACGCATGTTATTGCCTCCTTAAATAAGTTTGATAAAAAGAAGATTATTTGCATTATAAGCATTGTACTCTATTTATCTCTAAATAACCTTTAAGAAAATCATTTCTTTTCATTTTTAAAGGTTATTTAGAGATAAAGGGGATAATATAGGCTTAATCAAATAAAAGCAACAAGGAGAACAGCTATGAAAAAACATATTTATAAATTAGTCGCAAGTATGGTAATCGGCACAATGCTGCTCTCAACAACAGCATGTAGTAGTGGTGAAGCTAAGGATCAAACAAACATTGAACAAAAGGTACCAATGGGCAGATATGTAGAACATGATATTAAATTGCCTGATGGTATAGGGGATGTGCTAGATTATTGGGTGCAAGAAGACGGCATGATTAAACTTTATGGTTATGATAAAAATGATAAATTTGCAACTTATACTCAAAAAGAAGAAGGGAGTTGGGAACAAAAAGAAGCTGAATGGTACAGCACGCTAATGAAGGAGGAAAAACGTTTATTGCAAATAGCTGAAAGTCCTGAAGGAAATATCTATATGCTCTATACAGATAATGCTTATAACAGTTACTTAGGAAAAGTAGTAGGGGAAAAGGAAATAGAAGAAATTCCATTCAATGTAGAAGATGGAGGGCCCATTCTGAGTATGCAAATTGCAACAGACGGGGATATTTTTGTGGGAATGCAATATAGTGGTGTTGCCAGAATTGATGTAAAAAGTGGAGCAGTTGTAGCTGAATATATAAGTACTGGATCAGATGGGGAATTTGCTATAACAAAGGACCAGGCTATGTTGTTAGATGTACAACGTGGTGGTGTCGTAGTATTTGACTTAGTGTCAGGAAATGAAGAAAGCTTTATACCTTATGAGGGCAATTTATGGGGCAGTAAGTTATTAGCTAATGAGGAAGGTATTACATATCTTATGAATGAGGAAGGTGTTAATCGTTTAGCACCTGGTGGAAGTGTTTGGGAAACAGTGATAGAAGGACAAATGAGCGCATTTGGTATGCCATCTTTTTACTTAAGAGAAGGCGCACTTAAAAATAATGAAGAATTTGTAGTACTTTTTACTGATCAAGCTGAAGGGTATGTCTTTGCACGTTATGCCTTTGACCCAAGTACTCCGGCTAAGCCTACAACAGAGATAAATCTCTATATGTTAGAAGATAATATGACTATTAGACAAGCAGTTGCCAAATATCAGCGTCAAAACCGAGAAGTACTTATTAATCTTCAAGTAGGTATCGAAAAAGGTAATGTGATTACTAAGTCAGATGCTATACGTACACTCAATACTCAACTTTTAGCAGGAAAAGGACCAGATCTTCTAGTACTAGATGGCCTACCCATACAATCCTATATAGATAAGGGGGTTCTTCTAGATATGAGCAGATGGGCTAGTGAAAGACTAGAAAATAAGGAATGGCTAGAAAATATTGCAGGTGCCTATAGGCAAGAGGATGGTGCAATTTATGCTCTGCCAACACGTTTCGAAATACCAACAATATGGGGAAATAAAGATATTGTTCAGGGTGTACATTCACTAAAAGAGCTTGCTACATGGGCAGATGAAAATGCAGGCAAACAGGTGTTTTACAATATGACACCAGAACAACTTATTAAAAAGTTATATGGTTTAACTGCACACACTTGGTTAGATGAAAAAGGGCAGATTAAAGAAGAAGCATTTATAAGCTTTTTAGAGGCAATTAACACGCTAGCAGATAAGGATGCACCAGTAGATAAAGAGGAATACATTTTAGATACCTTAGCTGTTGAGTACATGGCACACAAAGATGTAGAAGTATATGTCCAAGACATTAAAGGATTTTCACAACTTCCTTACTATTATTCAGCGATCATGCAACGTGGAGAGGGAGACTTTAGCCTAGCTTTGGACAAAGAGGGGGGGGTATTTAATCCTAAAGGAATAATTGGAATCAACGCAAGTAGTGAGTATACAGAGATTGCCGAGGAGATTGCAAAAATAGCTTTATCTAAGCAAGTTCAAAAAGTAGATTTAAATGATGGGATGCCTGTTGAAAGAGAAGTATTTGAAACACAGGCAAAAATAGATAATAGTAGTATGGGAATGATGGCAATGCCTATGTCTATGGAAAAACCTATACAAATGCAACCGGCTTCCCAAGCTTCCTATACACAGCTTAAGGAACAAGTAGAGAAGCTAGTCGTTCCAGCTATGACGGATGAGGTTTTGATGCATTTAATTATAGAGGAGACGAAAGGATATTTTGATGGTGAAAAGACAGCAGAAGAAGCTGCAACAGCAGTTGCAACACGTACAAGAGCCTACTTGGCAGAATAAAGCAAAGAGTGACTTAAAAGTCGCTCTTTGCTTTATAGCACCAAGCTTAATAGGCGTACTGATTTTTATTCTTATTCCTTTTATAGATGTTATCAGAAGATCTTTTTTTGGAGCTATGAGTGGGAAGTTTGTAGGGCTTAAAAATTATAGTGCTATTTTTCAGAACGAAGCCTTTAAGTTAGCAACTATGAACACTCTAAAATTTACAGTAATTTGTATTCCACTATTAATTTTGTCATCACTAGGTTTGGCACTTCTTATCCATCAATTAGGTAAGAAAGCACAACTTTTTAAGATGACATTTCTTTTGCCCATGGCTATTCCTGTAGCCTCTGTAGTTCTTTTGTGGCAAGTGCTTTTTCATCAAAATGGACTTTTAAGTAAAGGGATTATAGCACTTGGCGGGCAAGGGGTAGATTGGATGAAGACAGATTGGTCTTTTTGGATTTTAATTTTAAGCTATTTATGGCGAAACATAGGATATGATATGGTGTTATGGTTAGCAGGACTAAGTACTATTTCACCTGCGGTTTATGAAGCAGCAAAAGTAGATGGTGCCACTGGATGGCAACAATTTATCAAGATTACGATACCACAGCTCTTGCCTACTTTGTTCACTATAGTGGTGTTATCTTTGCTAAATTCTTTCAAAGTATTTAGAGAAGCTTATTTGATAGCGGGGGATTATCCCCATGATAGCATGTATATGCTACAACATCTTTTTAATAACTGGTTTGTTTCATTAGATATTGATAAGTTATCAGCTGCTGCGACAGTGGTAGCAGGGGTTATCTTTATCCTTGTTTTACTCCTACAAAAGACTTGGGAGGAGGATGCTGAATGATAAAAAAAATAATACCCTTCATATTAGTAAGTTTAATTGCAATGGTGGTGTGGTTACCGCTATGGATGCTCCTTAGTGGTTCCTTTATGCCATTAGATGAAATAAAAAGTGCCTTTGGTCCAGTGCTCGTAGGTAGTAAAGGTATGGCAAGTTGGCCACTTATTCCACAATACCCAACCCTTAGGCCATATATTGAATTGCTACTAGATTCCCCTGAGTTTTTTGCGATGTTTTGGAATTCTGTGAAGCTTGTTGTACCTATTTTAGTTGGGCAAGTATGCTTTGGAATGCCAGCGGCGTGGGGATTTGCAAGATATAAGTTTCCTTTTAAGAAAACACTGTTTACTTTGTATATTGCCCTTATGCTTATGCCATTTCAAGTGACTATGGTACCTAACTATCTTGTACTTGATAAGCTACAGCTTCTAGATACAAGAGCAGCTATTATATGGCCTATGATCTTTTCAACTTTCCCTGTGTTTATTATGTATCGCTTTTTTAAGTCAATTCCTGAAGCGATGATTGAAGCGATTCGAATCGATGGTGCAGGACATTGGAAAACTTTTTGGTACATAGGACTGCCACTTGGGGCACCCGGTATCGTGTCTGCAATGGTACTTGGATTTTTAGAGTATTGGAATATGATTGAGCAACCTCTTACATTTATACAAAATAAATCATTATGGCCCTTATCTTTATATTTGCCAAAGATTACAATAGACCAATTGGGTGTATCTATTGTGGCTTCGGTTGTGATGCTAATCCCTGCACTACTTGTGTTCTTATGGGGACAAAATGACTTGGAGGCAGGTATTCGAGTAGCAGGTCTTAAAGAATAGGGGCAACAAGAGAAAGGTATCATTTATGCATATAGATATTAAAAAACAACTTCAAAAAGAGATCCCCCCACCTAAAGAAAAGAGCGATTACGTCAAACAAATGGCACTCAAAGGCCTGGCTGGATTTTTAATCATTATGGTAGTATTAACAGGATTATCTAGGACGGCAGATACCCTTACTACCCCACAAGTTACAGTAACGCATCCTAAGGGCGGACGTATTGAGCAAAAACTAGAGGTTATAGGTTCTTTAAAGCCTAGACAGGAAGAAAGCATGGAAGCCGGTACTGGACTTATAGTACAAGATATTTTAGTAGAGGCAGGGGACCGTGTTAAAAAAGGTGATACACTCCTTATATTAAATGCGAAAGCCTTAGAAGAAAAATTAAATGTTGCACAAGATGAGCTAAAAAAACTTCAACTAAGACTTGAACAACAAGGCCTTAATAAAGATTTTTCTACAACACAAACATCAGTAGAAGAGGCCCAGCAAGACATTGCAAAACTTGAAGCAGATAAGTTAGACCTTATAGAAAAAGAGCAAGTTAAAGTGGATCGTGTAGAAAAAAAGGTAAGTGAAGCCCAGAGCGATTTGCAACAAACTCAAGCAGATTTAGAGATATTTAAAGGCAGTAGCTTGAAAGAACAACTCCAAAAGGCAAAAGAAGAAGAAACCAAGGAAAAACAAAATTTAAGTGATCAAAAATATGAACAAGAAAAAGCGCTTAAAAGAGCAGAACAAGCTTTAAAAGATGCAAAAGAAAACCTTTGGCTTGTAGCAGGTCAAGGCACAGAATCAACAAGTGCACTACAGGCTGTAGAGCGAGCTGAAATGGAATACGACATGACTAAAAAGGATTGGGAGCGTAAAGTCAAAGAGGCAGAAGAAACACTCAAAAAAGCGAGTGGGAAAGTAAAGAAGTTAGAAAATGGTGAAATAGACGAGTCGCTTCTGAAACAAGAAGAGGAAAAGGTAAAAGTTGCAACACGCCAAGTTGAAGAGCAAAAGCGTGCCATAGAAGATACACTTGTAAGTCAAAAGGAAGCCCTGAGAGAAATGGATAGAAAAATAGATGAAGCTAAAAAAGCATTAGATGTAGCAGTTCGAAAAGATGAATTTAATATTTTAAAGGAAGAGCAAACGGCTCAAAAAGAATCCATTGATAAACAGTTGATGCAACTAGATATAGAGGCTAAGCAAAAGGAAATAGAACATATTCAAAAAAGTATTGCAGAAGGTGGACAAATGCTTGCACCAGCAGATGGTATGATTAAAGAAGTGAAAGTTGAAAAAGGTGTGACTACAACAGGTGGAGACTTAGTCACTTTCATTGGAGATACAAGTGAGTACATATTGGAAGTAGAAGTGAATCAAGAAGAAAGTGAAGGGCTTCAAATAGGTGACTCGGTAGAAGTCACACTTGAAGGGGAAAAACAACCGCTACAAGATACAGTGATTGAGAATATTGTCTATGTACAAGGAGAAAGTAGTGGGAAGAAAAAAATAAGTGTCATTGTACCCAGAGGCGATACGGGTATGAATGCAACACTTAAGGTTTCGAAGGAATCCGAAAAGTATCAGTATGTATTGCCTATTGAAGCAGTAAAGGAAGATAATAATGGAAGTTACGTGTTCGTAGCTAAAAAGAAAACAACAACCCTTGGAGAACAAATGGTTGCAGAGCGTGTAGATGTAATGAAATTAGATAAAAATCAAAGTTCTGTAGCTGTACAAGGTGCTTTTGGGCCACAAGATACCCTTATCGTAAACAGTAATAAGCCTATCTCATCAGGCAATCGAGTCCGCCTGATTGAACAATGATGAGGGCAAATAAGCGCATTCTTTCCTATATATGCCTCGTAGGTGTAATCCTCATGGCATGGAGTGTAGGCTTGTCGAATGCACAAAAGCTACTAAGATTAGAGGAAACGGTAGAACTGCGTTATACTGCAGATAGACTTACTTTAGATCAAGTTAAAGAAGTAGAAAAAGGTGAGACAGAAAGTGAGAATAAACTTATTAAAGGTGTTGTTGCTTGGAAACAAACATCAAAACAAACCTTTAAAAATGAAGAGTTAGAAAAAAGTATAGAGGGAGACTTGCTTGAAGTATATGGTCAACTTACGTTGCTACTCCCACAGGATAAACTAATAGGGCAGAACCTTTATAAAGGAGATAGCGAAGGGGCAATTATAACGAAGGGGGTAGCCGAACAACTCTGGGGAAGTACGGATGTAGTGGGGAAAACATTTAAACATGAAGAGAGAGAATATGTTGTAAGAGGCATATTACAAGATGCCACGAAGAGCATTGTGGTGCAAGTAAATGAAAAGAGCAAGGATGCTCAGTTTAGTGCGCTACGGTTAGTCATGATGGAACAAGGCAATATAGAAGAACACCTGAATACTTTAAGGTCAAAGTATAGCTTGCCAGAAGGCATTGTGAATAATCTTTCTCTAAAAAGTATAGGATTAAGTAATCTTGTTCTTTTGCCAGGAGGTTTATTAGGCACCTATGTCCTTCTTAAACTGTACTATTTTATTTATAAGACCCATAGATATTGGGTATCTGCACTGTTATTAGCTCTAATTGCTATTTGTACAACCTGGATGATGAGTGAACTTGTACCTTTTACATTCCAGTTACCAGCCTATATGATTCCAAATCAGTGGTCAGATATTGAGTTTTGGTCTAATCTTGTAAATAAGATAGGAGAAAATAAAGCAATGCTAGACGCGTTACCTTCTTATTTACCGGATTACTGGTATCAGACGTTACAGACAAACTTAATCATTAGTTTTACTTTAACAATGGTAGGTATTATGCTATTTATCAAAAAGATGAAACTTAATACAGGTAAAGAACTTTTTGTGAGGGTGTTACTTGCCATTGTTATAAGTTTTGTAAGTATACTTGTGATGTATGGAATAGGTGAAGAAGTGGGTGTTATAAGGGCGTTTTGGGTTGTGATACCTATGTACCTAGTAATTGACTTTCTTATTACGAAATGGAAGACATTATTTGAAATACAATAAGATAAGAAATAGAGGCTACCATGAAATAGCACTTTAAGCGTGCATTTCGTGGTAGCCTCTATTAAATTAATAAATTATTTTCCGTAGTAAGCTTGTTTGTAAAGGTCTTCTAACTCTTGGACTTTTGGAAGTCTTGGGTTAGCTGTTGTACATTGATCTTCAAAAGCTTTATATGAAAGGTCTTTGATGGCATCAAGATATACTTTTTCATCAATACCCATTTCTTTTAAGGTATAAGGAATGTTAAGCTCTTTCATTAAGTCACGTACAGCTTTAACAAGTGATTTAACACCTTCTTCTGGAGTAGAAGCTGGAAGTCCTAACATTTTAGCAATGTCAGCATATCTTTCTGGTGCTGTAAACTTACCGTATTTAGGGAATGCCATAAATTTAGTAGGATTTGTTTCACCATTGTATCCAATAACGTGTGGAAGAAGGATTGCATTTGCGCGACCATGTGCAATATGGAATTCGCCACCAAGTTTATGAGCAAGTGAGTGGTTCACACCTAAGAATGCATTTGTAAAGGCCATACCAGCAATACATGATGCATTGTGCATTTTTTCACGGGCTTCAGGGTCATTAGCACCCAATTTATATGAACGTGGTAAGTAGTCAAATACAAGTTGGATAGCTTTCATAGCAAGAGCATCTGTAAAATCTGAAGCAAGTACAGAAACATAAGCTTCAATAGCATGTGTTAAAACATCAAGACCTGTATCAGCTGTAGGACCAGCAGGTACACTCATTACAAATTCTGGATCGATGATTGCTACGTCTGGTGTTAATTCATAGTCAGCAAGAGGGTATTTCATATTCTTAGATTTATCAGAGATAACAGCGAAGGATGTAACTTCTGAACCTGTACCAGATGTAGTTGGGATTGCAACGAATTTAGCATTTTTACCCATATGAGGGAACTTATAAACACGTTTTCTAATATCTAAGAATTTTTGAGCCATACCTACGAAGTCTGCTTCTGGATGTTCATAGAATAACCACATGGCTTTACCAGCATCCATTGCAGAACCACCACCAAGGGCAATAATAACGTCTGGTTGGAAGGAACGCATCACTTCAGCACCTTTTCTTACTGTCTCAAGGTCTGGATCGGGTTCAACTTCGCTGAAGATTTCAATAGAAACTTTGTTTGGGTTTTTGTTAAGTTGGTAGATTACACGGTCTACATACCCAAGTTTAACCATCATTGGGTCAGCTACAATAAGTGCACGAGAGATGTTTGGCATTTTTGATAAATATTGAACAGAACCTGCTTCAAAATAGATTTTTTCTGGGATTTTAAACCATTGCATATTCACGCGTCTTTTTGCCACCCTTTTCTTATTGATTAAGTTCATTGCTGTAACGTTTGAAGAAGTAGAGTTACGTCCGTAAGAGCCACAACCAAGTGTAAGTGATGGCATCATAGAGTTATAAACATCGCCAATGCCACCAAAAGCAGAAGGAGAGTTTACAATAATACGACAAGCTTTAAGTCTTTCACCATATTCAGCAATAAGTGCTTCGTTAGTTGAATGAATAACAGCTGTATGTCCAAGACCACCAAGTTCAACCATAGCTTCAGCAAGTCTTATACCATCTTCTACGTCTTTTGCTTTAACAATAGCAAGAACTGGAGAAAGTTTTTCTCTAGAAAGTGGGTAATCTGCACCGATACCATCAATTTCACAGCAAAGAACTTTAGTTTCTTTTGGAATAGTAATGCCAGCAAGTGCAGCAATTTCATAAGGGAATTTACCTACGATATCTGGATTAACCATTTGTTTTTGAGGATTGATTACAAATGGTTCAAGTTTTTTGATTTCTTCTTTGGTTGCAAAGTAACAACCGAATTTTTTCATAAAGGCTACGGCTTTGTCATATACAGGCGCTTCGATGATAGCAGCTTGTTCAGAAGCACAAATCATACCATTATCAAAAGCTTTTGAAAGCATAAGATCTGTAAGAGATTGTTCTAAGTTAGCAGTTTTTTCGATGAAAGCAGGAACGTTACCAGGGCCTACACCAAGTGCGGGTTTACCAGCTGAGTATGCAGAGCGGACCATTGCAGAACCACCTGTTGCAAGAATCATAGCTACTTTTGGATGATTCATAAGTGCAGTCGTTGCTTCGATAGATGGATAGTCAATCCATTGAACACAGTTTTCAGGAGCACCAGCAGCAATTGCAGCATCTCTAACAATCATAGCTGCTTCACGAGAACAGTTTTGGGCAGATGGGTGGAATCCAAAGATAATAGGATTACGTGTTTTAGCACAAATAATAGCTTTAAACATAGCTGTTGAAGTTGGATTAGTTGTAGGTGTAACCCCACATACGATTCCTACTGGTTCAGCAATTTCTAAGTAACCTTCATCTTCATTATCCTCAATTAAACCAACAGTTTTATCATGTTTAATACTGTGATAGATATATTCTGTTGCAAAAATATTTTTTGTAACTTTATCTTCAAAGACACCACGACCTGTTTCTTCTACTGCCATTTTAGCCAGTTTCATTTGTGCTGAAAGACCAGCAAGTGCCATTGCTTTTGTAATCTCATCAATTTGTGCTTGGTCGAGTTTCATGTATGCTTCGAGTGCTTTGTCTGCTTTTTCTACCAATTCATTTACCATAGCTTGAGCATCTACAACAGGTGCTTCTACTTTAACGTTTTTTTCTGTAGCCATAATAATAGCCTCCCTTATGAAAAAATAATAATTTAATTTATTGAATTATGTTATAGTTTTTTATTACGGTTTAATAATATCATTAGAAAAAAATATTGTCAATTATTTAACAAGTTAGTATGAAGATTATATTTATGTATAAAATATCTAATAAAAAAAGGTTATTTGTTTGAGAAACAACGAAAATGTCATATAATTATGGATTGAATTAAATATAAAATTAATAAATAGACTATTTTATTGTACATTAATGAAAATATCTATTTGTAATGCATAGAAATTTAGAAATATAAAATTTTTTATAAGTTTAGAATGTGAATTAAATAGCAAAGGGGATTGACAATAGGATACAAGAAGAGGAGATAGAATAGTCTATTTGTAAAATATTAAGGGAGGATGTGAGAAATGTTGTTAGGAGTCTAGCGAAAGAAATCAAGTTTTAGAAAGGAAAACTTAGAGCGGCTTGAAATATTAAGTTAGGACCAGTACAATGGAATTGAAAAGAGGGGATAAGTTTTAGAACCAATTTTCACAGAAGTTATAAAATAAAGTATATAAAAGAGAGTATAGAATGAAACAATTTAAAAAAGTATATATAGAAATTACTAATATTTGTAATCTTAGTTGCAATTTTTGCCCTAAAACAAAAAGAAAACTAGAAATCTTATCCGGTGAACAGTTTCAAAAGGTTATAGAAGCAGTTAAGCCTTATACAGATTACATCTATCTACATTTGATGGGCGAACCTACGTTGCATAAAGATTTAAGGCTGTTTTTAGAAATAGCTTACGAGGCAGGACTTGAAGTTAACTTAACTACCAATGGAACGCTCCTTCATGAAGTAGAAGATGTATTGATTGAGGCAAAGAGCTTAAGACAAGTGAATATCTCTTTGCATAGTTTTGAAGCCAATGACCAAGGTGTTGATTTAAGCGCTTATGTAGAGCAGATTGCACGATTTGTAAATAAGGCAGCGCCACGTATTATTTGTTCCATGCGACTTTGGAACAAAGATAGTGAGACACTCAAGGCAAGTAATGCTTTAAATATGCCTATTCTACATTTATTAGAAGAAGCATTTCATTTACAAGGGCAATTGAGTGAAGCACTTCAACATAAACCTAGTTTTAAACTTCAAGACCATGTATACTTAAACATGGCAGAAAAGTTTGATTGGCCAGACATAGATAAAGCAGATGATACGGGTCAAATGTTTTGCTATGGGTTACGTGACCAACTAGGTATTTTAGTAGATGGTACAGTAGTGCCTTGTTGCTTAGATAGTGAAGGTAATATTCCACTGGGCAACATCTATGAAACATCTCTTGAAGAGATTCTAAAAAGTCCGCGTGCTACAAGGATTTATGAAGGTTTTTCCAATCGTCAAGCTGTAGAGGAACTTTGTAAACGCTGTGGCTATGCCAAACGTTACTAAATAAAATAAATGAAGGATTAAAGGTAAGCAAATGCGTAATATTAAACTTGTTATTCAATATGATGGTAGTAGATATAAAGGGTTTCAGGCTCAAAAGGACAATGATTTAACCATACAAGGTAAAATCGAAGCAGTTCTTTCTAAAATGAGTCATGAAAAGATTCAACTTATTGGATGTGAGCGTACAGATGTAGGTGTACATGCAGAAAATTATGTGGCAAACTTCCAAACAGAATGTGAACTTAGTGAGACAATGGTTCTTGATTATCTCTATGAGTTTTTACCAGATGATATTGTGGTTAAATCAGTAGAAGAAGTAGGAGAAAGATTCCACGCAAGATATAATGTGAAGTCTAAAACTTATCGTTACCGTATCAACAACAATCGTGTAAGAAATGTATTTGACAGAAAGTATACGTATCATGAAGACGATGCTTTAAATATAGAAGCTATGAAAGAAGCAGCACAAGTATTAGAATGTAGCCATGATTTCCAAAGCTTTACAAGCTTAAAAGCAAATGGCAAGTCAACAGTGCGCACAATCCATATGATTGAGATTGAAGAAAAAGAAGGTGTAGTGACTATTGATGTGACTGCCAATGATTTCTTATGGCATATGCCAAGACTTATTATAGGTGCGCTTCTTGAAGTTGGACTTGGAGAAAATACTATAGAAGATATGAAAGCAAGCTTTGAGGCTTGTACTAAACCAGAATATGCAACATTGGCTAAGTCTAAAGGACTTTGTCTCCTGGACGTTCAATACTAAGAACACTTAAAGAGACTATAAGCTGATGAAGAGTTATAAATGTCTATAAACAGAAGGTCTATGAAACTAGCAAGTTTACGCTAGGTTTATAGACCTTTTGTTATAAAATGAATTTATAAGTAGAAAAAATTATGAAGAATTTATGAAAAAAATTATTCAAAGTTTTACAGGTGTTTAATCAAAATAGAAATTAGGTTTAAAATACAACAAATTGTGTATCTATTATAAAGAAAAATTGTAAGAAATAAATAATTTAATTTAGAAAATATAAAATAACGATATTAAATAATATTTTACATAAGTTGAAAGTTGAATTAAGAGGTATATAATAGGTAGTTGAAAACAAACTACAAGTTGAATAAGGGTGGGAAATGATATGCTTTCTTATGAATTCTTTTTAGACCTAGCGATTATACTAATT
>NZ_JAVVQU010000005.1:0-78091 GCF_036655075.1 Niameybacter sp.
CATCTGACAATTTGTACTGTTAAGTAGTACTGACTTTGTCACTTAAAGTGACTTTCCCCTAAAGGGGTTAACTCATCTAAAATTTAACTTTGAAACAAGTTCTTGTTAAATTAAGATTCGTTCTATGAATCGACTGGTTTAATGGTTACTATTTTATTTTCAATGTTCAAGCTTTATTTTATTTCTTATCTGCTGTGGTGTTTCCCCCTCAGCGACATTGACTATGTTATCATACCACTTAACCATTGTCAACCAGTTTTATTCTTTTTTCCTCATTTTTTCTTATTTTATTGTAAACCTCTATTTTATATGCTCTACTTCTACCTATTATCCCTTATTTTATTTAGATTATACGCCTCTCCCTACTCAAATGATTAGCACTATGTTTTTCGATTTAAAGAAGTTCTGCTTTCTTCTTAACTCAGAAGAAAGCTACCCTATCCTCCATGAGAATAAGATAGCTTTTATTCATTAGATTTTTTCTTTTAACTATTTCATAACATTCTCTGCATATTGTGTTGTCACAATCTTTTCGTATGGTGCCCTTGTCTCAAGTTCTCCTGCAAGTTCCATAACATCCATCAATCTACTTAAACTTTCTTCTTTAAGTATTGGATTTTCACACCATGCGTCTATTTCTTGGTATCTATTAACAACTGTTGTTAAATCTTCAAGTGAGAGTTCTGTAAAATGTGGGGATATAATTTTCGCAATTTCTTCAGCCTCATGTGTCTGTACAAACTGTTGTCCTTTGTAGATAGCTCTTGTAAACCTTTCAATAATATCTTGGTTTTTTTCCATATATGATGAAAGTGCACTGTAGGCTGTATAAGGAATTTCTCCTGTTTCTTCTCCTACAGATGCCATAATATAACCTTGATTTTCTTTTTCCAATGCTGTTGCTAGTGGCTCAAACAAAGTTACATAATCGCCTTCACCACCAGTGAATGCTCCTGCCATAACTGCAAATTGAATATCTGTCCTTACATTAACTTCTCCACCTGCTGTATCTTCACCTATGGTCAGTCCACTATTTTTAATGCCGTATTCCAAAGTCATTTCTGGCACTCCACCTTTTCTTCCACCAAGAATTTCTTTTCCTGCTAAATCATTAAAGGCAAAGTTTTCGTTAGCTTCTCTTCCTACTATAAAGCTACCATCTCTTTTGGTAAGTTGTGCAAAGCAAACTGAATAATCTTTGCTCCCTTGGTTATACACATATATAGAAGCTTCTGGCCCCATAAGCCCTACTTGAACTTCTCCTGATAGCAATGCTGCCATTGTCTTATCTGCACCTTGTGCACCTAAGAGTTCTACTTCAATGCCTTCTTCTTCAAAGAACCCATGCTCCATTGCTACATATTGGGGTGCATAGAATACAGAATGCGTTACCTCTGCTACTTTAATTTTTTCCAATCCACCTTGCTGTTTGTTACATCCTACACCAATCATAGCTAGTGCTAAAACAAGTACTATGCCTACTAACGATTTCATACGTTTCATGCTTTATTCACCTCATACTAATTGGGATATTTTTACATTGCATACTATAGCATAAGCACAATACTTGGCCAGTGTTACCTTTTTGACCAATATAATTTTTCAATTAGGCTAATTCCTTCATACATAATCCATGCACATAAAGCTAGTACAACTACACCCATCATAACCAAGTCTAATCTAAACACCTGCCCTCCATATACAATAAGATAACCTATACCATTACGTGAAACTAAGAATTCACCTACAATAACACCTACCCAAGATAGACCTATGTTAATCTTAATGATATTAATAATGTTTCCTACATTAGCTGGCAAAATAAGCTTTGTAAGTATCTGCCACTTATTTGCTCCAAAGCTTTTTAACATTTGTATTTTTTCTTCCTCTACATTAATAAAGTAGTTATACCCTGCCAAAATTGTACTTACAATAGAAATCGTAATAGCAATGACGACTATGCCTCTAATGCCTGCACCTGCCCATACAATAATAATAGGTGCCAGTGCCGTTTTAGGCAGCGCATTTAATACGACTAGAAATGGATCAGATATTTTGGACAAAGTGGGTGACCACCATAAAATGATTGCAACAAGTAGACCCAATACTGTGCCTATAACAAATCCCAGTATGGTTTCCCAGACAGACACAGCGATATGGGTAAAAATCGTTCCATTAGAAAGGTAATCCATAAATAGCTTTACAATTGCAGATGGACTACTTAATAAAAATGTATTAATAACACCTATTCGAGCTAAGATTTCCCATAATGCAACAAAGACTATAATCGTCAGGATTTGTACGCCTATAATCGTTCTTTTTTTCTTCTTTTTTTCTCTAATATAATTATTGTAACCCGGACTTAGTTGTTGCTCTTCTTTATTTACTTTCATAGACGTCTAGCTCCTTCCACAACACATCGAAATAATCTTTAAACTCTGGTGCCTTTCTAGACACTAAAGGGGTTCTTTCTTTATCTACAGTTAATTCAATGTCATAAATATGTTTAATCGTTGCTGGTCTTTTTGAAAGCACGGCAATCTGGTCGCACATAGCGATAGCTTCTGATATATCATGGGTTACCAAAATAGCATCTTTATGCTCTTTTCTTATAATCTTGTAGATATCATCACTTACCATAAGCCTTGTTTGATAGTCCAGTGCTGAAAATGGCTCATCTAGCACTAAAACATCCGGGTCTGTTGCTAAGGTTCTAATTAATGCAACCCTTTGCCTCATTCCGCCTGATAGTTCTTTTGGATATCTATTTCTAAACTCCCATAATCCATAAATTTCAAGTAAATATTCTATTCTTTTTATTGCTTCTTCATTAACTTTTTTTTGTATCTCTAATCCTATCGTAATATTATCCATAATGGTACGCCATTCCAATAGATGATCTTTTTGAAACATATACCCTACTTTGCCTTCTATTTGAACTTCTCCACTTGTAGGTGTGAGCAAATGCGTTAATATATTAAGAAGTGTAGACTTTCCACTTCCTGATGGCCCTAAAATACCTAAAATTTTCCCTCTTTCAAGTACAAAATTAACATCTTGTAAAACAACTATTTCGCCTTCATCTGTATAGAAATTCTTATAAATATTTTTCATTTCGATAATATTTGTCACTTTATTCCCTCCCCTGGTATAAATTGTATCTAATTCATAATATTAGTCGTCGGATACTAAAGTGCTTGGCTACTAAAAGATAAAAGCGCAGGACAACACATCCTGCGCTTTTATCTTCTTTATTCATTTTATTATATAACTCTGTTTATCAAAGCTTTAAATTGACTAGTGCTTCTAAAAGAATATTGTGGTTATAAAAGAGCGTCATTAAGTAAGACTCTTCTACTAACATTTCAAGTCCTGCAAATTGTGGAATCATAATCAGAAAAGGGATGACAAGACATATAATCCATATAATAAGCATGCCTTTAATAATGCCTACTATAAATCCGCCCCATGTATTAGCTGTTTTTAAAATAGGTAGCTTTGCCACTAAATCCAGTACACCTACTGCTAGAGTAAGCCCCACTTTAATGACTATAAAACATATAACAACTGCTATTGCCATCATACATGTATTCGCAACAAATGTCACAATGTACTCAACCAGTGTAGAAACTCCCAACAAATTATAAATCTCTGGATTATTATTCTCTATGAGCTGATTAGTCATAAATTCTGGCATCCACTTAAAGTTTTCTCTTATAAGTTGGGCCTGAGCTTGTAACCCTACATTCCCCATCTCCGGCAATAAGTTTTTTACCCCTTCTTGAATGGTTGTATACAAAGGGGTTAGCTTAAGTATTGTTTCTATAATCGGATAGACAAAAAAAGCAAGTACAAGTGCAAGTATAGATGAAAAAACTTGATACAGAGTTCTTATCAATCCTACTTTAGCTGCTATTAACGCCGTTATAAGGATAATTACTATAATGACTAAATCTAACATTACTTTGTCCCCCTTTGGTTCATCGGATTAAGTACTTTGACCTCATTCTTAGTTACAGCAATAAGCTTATTACCTACATATAAGACTTTGCTTACATCTTGAGTTGCTTCAAAAGTAAACTTAACCTCACCCTTTTTGTTATAACCTATAAATTGCTGACCTTGTCCTAAAATAACCCCTTTTTCTGTAGCATTAAAATAGGTTATAGATCGGTCAAATTCCAGGCTACTTATCTCTTCCCCTACTGTATTAAATAGACTCAATTTATCTTTTGATGAAGAACTCGTTCCTCCACCTGTACTAACAACTGGAAGATATTGGCTTCCCTTAATATCTCCATCTACATAAGGCGTATATTTTAAATAAAGATTAGGAATCTCCTTTATTTTTTCTCCTTGCATATTATAGAAGGTAATTCTACTATCTCCTATTGCTACCCATGTGTTTTGATTGATAAACTCAATCTCATAAATAATATTGTCTTTTTCATCTATACCATACTTGGCGTTGAAAACCTCTTCTGTCCCAGTCTTATTAATAATAATAGCATTTAATACAGAACTTACTACAGGATTGTATAGATCGACATAGCTTACGAGTAGGAGTTGCCTATCTGGTGATACTTCCGCACTAATAGGAAAACCCGCATCCTTAATATAAGATACGCCTTTTACCCCTAGCAACTCACCACTGCTACTATACGCTGATGTAATATGCCCATCTTCTGTCTTCTCAATTGTTGCTACATCTCCATTAGTATTTACTGAAAAATAAATAATCGGCTCTGTAGTCTGTACTTCTCCGCGTTTTCCTTTTTCATTAAAAATATATACTTTCTTACCATCTTTGTTGGCAATCGCAAAATAATTCCCTTTATGTTTGACTATTGGTTTGTCTAAAGTAAGGGCATTATTCCACATTTCATTCCCTTTTAAATCGTATGCCGTTATTCCATCTTGGGTTAATCGAATAACTTGATTTGCATTTACATCTATGTATTCATTTTTTTGTTCTGAATGAGAAAACAAAGTATTCCCCATCTCGTACTGTACCATTTCTTCATTAACCTTTGCCCATTGCAGTATGCCAATCCCTGTAATACAAATAAATAGTACACCTAAAAGGATCCAGGTTGTTTGTTTACCCGTAAGAAGCTTCTTCTCCTTCTGCACCCTCATTCCTCCTATGCATTAACTTTTTATTTTTATCATACACTATTCATCTTACAATTTCAAAGTCCCTTTACCATATTTGGTAAAGGGACTTTGTATGTAGGACTATGCCATAATGCGTTTATACATTGCTTCATATACTTGTGCTGAATGATTCCATGAAAAACAAGTATTCATTGCATTCAATTGAACTTGTTTAAAATCACTTGGTTTATTTTTATAACATTCATAAGCTTCTTCTATTTTCTTGTACAACCAATAACCACAGTAATCTACAAACTCAAATCCTGTTCCTTCTTTTGTGAGGTCATTGTAATGAATAACAGTATCCTTTAATCCGCCTGTTTGTCTTACAACAGGTACACTACCATATCTCATTGCCATCATTTGACCAAGTCCGCAAGGTTCAAATGCAGATGGCATAAGGAATATATCCGTAGAAGCATAGATTTTCTGTGCAAGTGCTTCATCAAATTTAAGATGAATACTTACACGTTTATTATACTTAGCCTCTAAGTATTTAAACATCTCTTCATATTCATACTCTCCGGTTCCCAGCAGTACAAACTGAATATCCATTTCCATAATTTTATCCATAATCCACTGATTATCTAAACTTTGCTTCATTAGATCAAATCCTTTTTGATCTGTAATACGTGAAATGACCCCAATCATCATTGAGTCAGTTTGCTCTAACCCATATTCATTTTGGAAAGCACGTTTATTCAGTTTGCGTCTTTCTATATGTTCTACATCATAACGTTCATAAATATATGTATCTGTTTCCGGATTGTAGCGCTCATAGTCAATACCATTTAAAATGCCACATACTTTATTGTAGAGTTTTTTCTCTAGAAGTTCATTAAGTCCACACCCATACTCCCATGTTTTGATTTCTTCTGCATAAGTTGGACTTACTGTTGTAATTTGGTCACTATAAAGTAACCCAGCCTTCATAAAACTCATCCCACCGTTAAATTCTAAGGCTTCTGATGAAGCATATCCTTCATCTAATTCAAGTACATCTAGTACTTGTTCTTTCCCAAAAATACCTTGATATTTCATATTATGAATAGTAAATACTGATTTTATCTTTTCATAAAAAGGATCCACGCGATATTTCTGATTTAACATCAAACAAATAGGACCTGTTTGCCAGTCATTGCAATGAATAATGTCTGGTTGGAAATCAATATGCTTCAACAATTCTAATACACTTTTGCAAAAGTATGCAAAACGTTCATAATCATCATGTTGACCATAAAATTCATCCCTTTGGAAGTAATGCTCACTTCTTATGAAGTAAGTAGGTACAATCGTATCATCATAATATACACCTACTCCTTCTTTTCTCCAATTTACCCAAACATCAAAACTTGTTACATAGTGTGTCTCATGCTCAAAAAACTTATTTTCCATTTGCTTATAATATGGCATGACTACACGAATATCTACTCCATTTTCCTTTAACTTTTTAGGCAACGCCCCTGCTACATCTGCTAAACCTCCTGTCTTTGCATATGGTGCAACTTCTGATGCAACAAAAAGACATTTTAACGGTTGTTTTTTCATAATATATTCCCCCTTTAAAGAAATTAATTTAATTATACAAAAATTTCAATAAAATTACCAACAGAATTATTCTGTTGGTATCTTTATTGTTTGTCCTACATAGATATTATCGCCATTTTCCAAGTCATTCATCGCAATAATTTCTTTTGTCCTAAGCTCGGTTTTGTAATGATCATAACTAATTTTTCTTAAAGAGTCCCCTTCTTGCACAACATATTCCATATAGTCTTCACTACTTGCAGTTGTTGATTCTTCATCCTTTGTAGCAGGTACCGTGGCCTCATCCACTTTATTTTCTTCTACTTTATTTTCTTCTACTTTACTTTCTTCTTCATTCGCTATTTGGTCACCCTCAGACGCTTCCTCTTCTACTTCAGTAGGTTCGGTTGTTGCAACTTCATCTACATCTGTTGTTTCATCTTCTTCAGCCGGTGCATCTACTTCCTCTGTTGTATCATCAGATGGTTTTGCACTAGAGTTGTCAATAATAGTAACTTGTGAAGTTGCAGCATCTATAGCTTCTTCGGGACTAATTACAAATTGTGCTTCTTCATCCACATTTATAGTCGCATCCCCTATATTTCCTTGCGTATTTTGTGTAACTTGAGTTAATTCATTTTGTAAAGTTTGAATTTTAGCATTTTGATCATTCATTTTTAAAACAACTGCTGAGAGTGCAAGTAAAGCAATACTTGCAGCAATAACTGTTAAGTTCATTTTTTTCTTTTGTTCATACTCTTTCTTGCGAATCTTTCCTATTTCTCTAAATTGATTCACAACATTATCATCTACCTCTTCTTTTTCTACACTTATAAAAGGTCTATCTAGCATATACTGTTGCATGCAAGGATTCTTATCATAGTACAAATAATAACCACTTTGCTCTTTTAATGTATCATCTTCATAAACGTAAAATGTCTCAATCTTATTAATAGGATCTACTAATAAGAGTAATGTTCCTTCTTTTTCAAAGACCTCTCGATGTGCCTTTACTTCTTTCATTGTAAGCATTGTGCCATATCCAGGTTGCATATGTAGCCACCCAATAAGATTTGCACCTGGGAAGTACTTTTCTTGTTCTTCCCTAAGACTTGCCACCACATCCTCGTTAATCCACTCCTCATCTTGAGAAAGTAGTTCTTTTGCTACGGGCATAATTCCACAAATAATAGTCTCTTTACTATCTGGATAGTACTCACCCACTATAACTGCAGCATGTTCACTGGCCAAATCTGTATTTGCATACTGATAAATATATGTATAAACATAGTCTTCAAGATAAATAACGTGGTCACAATCTGTGTCACCCATTGGTCTTACAGAATCAATATTTTCGATTAATGCATTATATCTTTCTTCTGCTTGTCCACTTGCCTCTTGTAGATTTGCTTGTGCTGTCATTTCCTCTACAGCAATTACTTTAGCTTGATTTTCTTGCGTTTTTTCAGCCTCCTTATTACGCTTTTTATTTGGGTCATAGATAATTGTTCCCATAGTACACCCTCTTCCATTTTTATCCATTTTGTACTTTATAAGCATACTATATGCTTCAAAAATAATTTAACCTTTCGTGTCGAGGGTACCTAAATTTTTATCTTTCTTTTTTTACAGAAGAAGACAGGTTATTTTTTACCAAAAATTGTTATAGGATTTCGTGTAAAAACATAAATAAATAGTCCATTATTTGGTAAACTATAATACTAATGAAAGTGGTGATATGTAGTGGATTCTACCTTACTTAAAAGAAACAAACCTCATTATATTAGTATTGATGACTCAAATCATTTTACAATGTTTTGTGATGCATTGTACAACTTGTTAGCAGCATTGCTTCCTCAATATAATGACGAACTGGTTATTATATGTATAGGCACTGATCGTGCAACGGGTGATAGCTTAGGCCCTTTAATTGGATATAAATTACTTGATTTAGAATTTGAAAAAGTTCATATTTATGGAAATCTAGATACTCCTGTTCATGCAAAAAATTTAGAAGATATAACAGTCACTGTCCAAAACAAACATCCTCATGCACTTGTCATAGCTATTGATGCTTGCCTAGGTACTATGCAAAATGTAGGCTCTATCTCAATTGGAGAAGGCTCTATCAAACCTGGTGCTGGCGTTCAGAAAGAATTAACACCTATTGGTAATCTGCATATTACAGGTATTGTTAATTTCAGTAGCTTTATGAATATGGTTGTTTTACAAAATACTAGGCTTTCCATTGTCATGCGTATGGCCGACATTATTTCAGGTGGCATTAGACACTGTATTTTTAAGTACTATGAACACAAATAAAAAGAGAGACAAGCTTATATAAATACACTCTTGTCCCTCTTTTACTATTTCTCTTCTAAAAACAACTTCATTCGCTTAATGACGTGATAGAATATCCCTAATGCTGCACTAAAGCATACAATACTTAAAATTGTAGATGCTACCATTTCTTGCTTCACAATAGAAGTAATGCCTACGAAAAGTAATGGGGATAAAAAATAGAGTGCTATAAATGCTGTTACAAACCATAATACACCAAGCAAAGTCAATGCTTTTGCTGAAGGAATTGTTTTTCTTGCAATACACACGATAAGAAGCCCCACCATAAGTGCTAAGATTGGCAAACTCATATCAAGTCCCATTCTTCCACCTGCTATTAACATAAGCATTGTAATCGGAAACATATTAATCATGAATAACATAACAAAGAATACAAACTTAATAAGCAGATGTCTTACTATATTTCCTTCAACAATCTTGTCCTTCATAAGAATTTTTGAAAATTCATATACAACATAAGTAGCTGCAACTAAAATATTTATCAATATCCATCCAAACATAATGACATTACCTAATATAGTAGTAGCTAATACAGGTATCTTATCACCTAACATTAAAAATACAATAAATCCTATCATAGATAAGACTTCAAATATATATACTTTTTTGCCATGGCTTAACTCATTTTTTACTTGTTCAAACATTTCTATCTCCTTCTATCCTATTCGTCCTATACTTATTTATTCTATCACTATATTAACATAACAAAAACGCTATGACTACCTCTCTCATATAACAAAAGGGACTGTCTAAAATTAACAGTCCCTCTCACTCTATAGTTCTAATTGTAAATCGCCTAGCTTAATCCACTCTCTTTTTCTCATAAGTTCACAAACTAGCAAACTTATAGTAGCTGGAAGCACAAAATGTACAAGTAAAATGGCTATTGCTACTTGTAATGGTGCAGTATGCTCGATCATTGTCTGCCATGTAAAAATAGGTCCAACCAAACCTGATGTTCCCATTCCTGCGCCTGCCGCTACGTTCTCCATTCTGAATACTACAGTAGCTATAGGTCCTGTAATGGCACTGGCTATAATAGGTGGTAGCCATATTCTCGGATTACGCACGATATTAGGCACTTGAAGCATTGAAGTTCCTAGCCCCTGTGCTAGAAGCCCTCCTACTTTGTTTTCACGGTAACTAATGACTGCAAAACCTATCATTTGTGCTGTACATCCAGCTGTAGCCGCACCTGCTGCAAGCCCAGACAATCCAAGCATCATAGCAATCGCCGCTGAACTAATAGGAAGTGTTAAGAATATACCCATCAATACAGAGATGACCATTCCCATGAGAAAAGGTTGAAGTTCTGTCGCATAGCCTATAATATTTCCAAGTCCAGCCATAAAACTAGAAATAGGTGGTCCTATTAAAAGCGCTGTCAAACTCCCTGTAAGAATAGTGACTGCTGGTGTGACTAAAATATCTATCTTAGTTTTTCCTGCTACAAGTTTGCCTATCTCAAGACCAATTACAGTCGCTAAAAATGCTCCTACAGGGTCTCCAGGTCCAGATAATATAACCTTTCCCTCTACAATTAAACTCTCGTTTAAAAACCCTGTTGCATAGGCACCAATAAGACCATTAATTGCACTTGCATAAAGCACTAGCTTAGAAGCTTCTAATTGATGTGCCGTTCCAATCCCAATACCTACACCTGTAAGTACAGTTGCTAAGCTAGCAATACCTAACAACGTATGACCAATTGTTGTATCTGGCAAAAACAGACCTATTTGCTTAATAATAAGTCCTATAATAAGTGTACAAAATAATCCTGAGGCCATTCCTCCTAGGCCTTTAATCAGATATCTGTCTATAAATTTTTTCATATAAATCCCCCATTACTATTGTAATGAGGTCATCATATCATGTGACAAGACAGTTGTCAATTATTGTACAAGATATCCTTTTTCTTTGAGTTCTTCTTCTATAATATCTAGTTCTTCTTCTGTAGTGGCTTCTATCGTATGCATATGCATGCCTGCTGTGAGAATTGAGAGTAGTGCTGCTTCATTGTGACGAACTTTTTCTACAAAACCTTTCACATCTCTTCTTGTTTTAAGCATTAAGTCTCCTGTTAAGTCTCCATAGACACTATGACTAACAATAACATTACGCACTCTTCCTCCATTATCTACAATGGTATTGAGCTCATCTTCTATTTGATCTGCTGTGTGCTTCACAAGTACCACACGGCTTACCATTTGATCTGCATCTTGATTTAAGATGTAACCTCTAGCAGTAGCAAGTAGGTCATATCCTTCTGCTCTAAGAAGTGCTACATCTTGGACAACAACTTGTCTACTAATACCAAAGGTATTAGCCAATTTTGTACCACTAAGAGGTTTTGTAGCTTCTTGCAACATACGTATCATTTCTTTTCTTCTTGTTTGTCCATCCATGTTACCACCTACTTTTCTTCTTTTTTCAAGTATAGCAAATATTTATGTTATGGGATACTCCCCTTAGCTCTCTTTTCACTTAACTTAAGTAAAGTCTTCGTTTTTTCTTCTTAAAACTTAATCACTTATTTTCAAAGAATAACCCCCTCTACACGCTCCAATTAACTATCAAAATGCACAACTTATGCTTCTTCACTTTATAAATATTATACAAACCTTAATTTTCCCATAAGTTTTTTAAAGAATTTCGCCTACTCATCCGTATATATATAAGTGTAAAGGTTAAGATGAATACAAATCCTAGGTCGTATTCATCTTACTCTTTCCCCTAAGAAACTGTTTGAAACGCTTTAGGTCTCCCCCCTACCTTTAACGAAACAAGCCTTTTCTTAGGCAACTGAACCTACTTTGAGTGGTGGCAACTCAAGTAGAACTTCGGGGCAATATCTGTTCATAGCTTGTCCAAGATATAAGTGCTCACCTATACATCTTCGTCCTATGGCCTTCGTCTGTCGTGACACTATTGTATATCCAACTTACTCAGATTCTTGCGGTGATATCTGCAACGGCAGCTCTTTCACAAAATAGACACTGAAGCAGTTAGGATATAAATAGTTACACACTAGACTTCAGTCGGAAGACGCATGTTCAAGTGAAAAGTAGTATCTTCCGAGCGTGAGCCTTGCCACAAAAACAAAAAGCTAACCTTATTCTGTCCATGCAACACGGGGGGACGACAGATTTAGGTTAGCTTTTTGTTTTATTTTATATACTATCCGTTGATTCTTTGTACAAGTACTTCTCTTAACTCTTCATACCCTTTTTTACCAAGTAGTGCAAACATATTTTTCTTATATTCTTCTACACCTGGTTGGTCAAATGGGTTAACCCCAAGTAGGTATCCACTTATGCCACATGCTTTTTCGAAGAAGTAAATCAATTTACCTACTGTGAAAGCGTCTAACTCTGGCACGTTGATAATAAGGTTAGGTACACCACCATCTACGTGAGCAAGAAGTGTGCCCTCAAAAGCTTTTTTATTCACGAAGTCCATTGTTTGACCTGCTAAGTAGTTAAGACCATCTAAGTCTACAGGCTCTTCTTCTAAAGTTACATCTAATTTAGGACTTTGTACATTTAACACGGTCTCAAATAAGAATCTTTGACCATCTTGTACGTATTGACCCAAAGAATGAAGGTCTGTTGAAAAGTTTAATGAAGATGGGAAAATGCCTTTTTGGTCTTTTCCTTCACTCTCTGCGTAGAGTTGTTTCCACCATTCACCAAAGTATTGAAGACATGGTTCATAATTAACAAGAATTTCTACACCTTTTCCTTTTCTAAGAAGTGCATTTCTTACTGCTGCATATTGGTAGCATGCATTATCTTCAAGATTTTCACTTGAATATTCACTTCTACCTTCTGCTGCACCTTGCATTAAGGCTTCAATATCAATCCCTGCTACTGCAATTGGAAGAAGACCTACTGCTGTGAGGACTGAGAATCTTCCACCTACATCATCAGGAATGACAAACGTTTCATAACCTTCCTCCTGTGCTAATGTCAGGAGTGCGCCACGCGCTGCATCTGTTGTAGCATAAATACGGTTTTTAGCTTCTTCTTTTCCATATCTTTGTTCCATGTATTTTTTGAACACTCTAAAAGCAATCGCAGGCTCTGTTGTTGTCCCTGATTTAGAAATGACATTAACACTTACTTCTTTACCTTCACATACATCTAGTAAATTTTTAAGGTATGTACCAGAAATGTTATTTCCTACAAAGTAAACCGCTGGTGTTTTTCTTTGTTCTTGAGATAAACTATTATAAAATGTATGAGATAGTGCTTCGATACAGGCTCTTGCACCTAAGTATGAACCACCTATACCTATAACAATTAATACCTCTGTATCTGATTTTATCTTTGCAGCAGCTTGTTGAATCTTTGCAAACTCAGCTTTATCGTAATCTACAGGAAGGTCAATCCACCCTAAGAAATCATTACCTGCTCCCGTTTTATTGTGTAGCATCTCATGTGCTAACTTTACTTGGTTACCAAAATACTCCACTTCATGCTGACTCACGCCAGTTTTAGAATAGTCTAAAGTAATTTTACTCATGTTTATCCTCCTTGATTAAGGCTCTATTTATGTACTAACTTTCAAGCTTGTCCTTTTATAAACCTCATTATACTCCATAAATCAAAACTTTCCAATAAATGTAATAAATTTTTATCAAAAAAAGACTACTGTATATGATATACTTTTTCAGTGATTTATAAAATACAATAGCCTTTTTTTATTTATATTAAAGAAGTGGATGCGCAGCTCTTGCTTTAATACGTTCCCATCTACGATCTACTTCTACTTGAGTTGCATCTAAAATCTCTGCATACCCAGCATTTGTAGCAATATGCTTAGTTCTTGCCATTAACTTATAGAACTCACTAATAGGTACCTTTTTATTTGCTTTTTCCGGATTATAGGTGAGTGTAGTGATTCCCTGTTCAATTTCAAAAAGTGGATGATAGCAACTATTTACTGCTGCTTCCATAATTTTGAGTCCCATACGTGGTTGATGTCCCCAGTTGAGTGGACACACTGACACACACTTAAGAAAAGCCATCCCATAGTTATCTGCATAGTATTGTGCTTTAGCTGCCTTTTTCATAAAGTCTGTTGGATTCATCTCTGCTACTGTAGCAACATAAGGAATATTGGTTGCTGCAAAAAGTTGAGGTGTATCTTTGGTAAAGGTATCTTTTCCTTTTTGTGCTGGTCCTACATGAGAAGTAGAAGACTTGGCCCCTTTGGGTGTCTGATAAGAAAGCTGATATCCTGTATTCATATAGCCTGCATTGTCGTACTCAAATAAAATCATACGATGGTTACGAAGCGCTGTACCAATGGCTGGTCCCATACCAATATCTAATCCACCATCTCCTGTTACCATAATAAAGGTAATCTTCTCATCTTGTGGAATCTCTCCACGTCTCTGCTTTTCATGATACATTTCCACTATACCCGATAAGGTAGGCGCTCCATTTTGGAATAAGTTGTGTACATAGGTTGTTCTAAAGGCAGTCTTCGGATAGCAAGTACTCGTTACCATACCACACCCAGTATGGAACAAAAGGACAACATGTCCTTCAATCCCTTTTAATAGTAAATTTAAGTTAGTATAAATCCCACACCCAGGGCAAGCACCATGTCCACCTACAATACGTTTTGGCATTTTTGTAGACTGAATTGGGATACCACCTTTTGCAGTGACTTTACCTGTTGCTTCATCTTCTACCACTTGAGTTATACCGGGAGATTGTTGTTCTTTTGTAAGTGGTTTGAAATAAGGTTGTGGATGATAATCTGCCTTTCCAGGATATTGCCCAAAGTAATCAAACCTCGCAACTTCCTCATTTTGAGTCATTTTAAAGGCTTCTTCTAAGAGATCAACTGCATCTTTAACATAAAAATCCTTGCCAGATAAGCCATAAACTCTACTGGCTGTTTCTATCCCTAACTTATAATCTTGCAAAGTCGCTTTAATTTCAAGAGACATATTTCCGCCACCTGCACCATAGCTATCTTGTCTATCTGCAATCATTAATGCCTTAATGTTTTTTACCACTTCATAGATAGCTTCTCTTGGCCATGGTCTAATGGCATTTAGAGTAAATACCCCTACTTTCTTACCTGCTTGCCTGAGTTGGTCTACTGCCACTTTGGCCGTTCCAAAGGAGGAACCTAGAACAAAAAGAGCAGCTTCTGCATCTTCCATTTCATAGGCTTCTACTGTAGTATAGTATCGCCCTGTTAAATTCCCAAACTCTTTAAAAACTTCTTCTATGATATCTCTAGACTCTTCCATAGCTAAATGTAATTGGTATTTGTTATTAATCAAGTCTGGTTCATTCATATAAGAGCCAAAAGTTGCTGGGTGCTCCATGTCTAAGGCATTATAGAGTGGCTTATATTCCCCTACAAAGTTTTGTACTTCTTGATCATCTGCAATCACATAAGTACGTCTCTTTTGATGGCTTGTAAAGAATCCATCAAAACCAATAATAATAGGTAGCATAGCACGTTCAGCTATTTTGAGCCCTACAATATTCATATCATATACAGCTTGAGGGGTTTGGGCATAGAGAGTGAGCCATCCTGTATTTAAAGTATACATGATGTCACTGTGGTCACCTTTTATAGAAAGTGGCCCTGATACTGTACGACATGCCAAGTTAAGTACCATAGGCAAGCGTGTCCCTGATTGTACAGGAAACTGTTCTAAAGCATAAAGTAATCCATTAGCCGATGTCGCATTAAATACACGTCCACCGCCTACTGTTCCACCATAACAAATTCCCGCTGCGCCATGTTCTCCGTCTCCAGGAATCAATTTTACATCATGCAAGCCTTCTGCCTTTAATAAGTCAAGGTGCTCAGCAATCTGGGTAGATGGGGTAATTGGGAAGTATCCCATCATATGATAGTTAATTTGCTTTGCCGCATAAGCTGCAAGTTCGTTACCACTGTCGTATACTATACTTTGCTCTACCATGTTATTCTTCCCCTTCTATCGTTATTGTAGCATTTGTTACACCCGATTCTGCATCAACTATAGAGTTAGAACCCATATCTTCAAATTCTACGTGCTGCTGTATAAAATCTTTATAAGGTACATGCATTGCCCATACATCTAAATTTCTTTCATTAGCCTCAGTTAAGGCATCTGTTGGACATATCTCAACACATCTTAAGCATCCCTTACAGTAATGATAGTTCACGCCTTCATTGACCATCTGTTGCTTACCTTTATACTCACCTTCTCCAAATACTAGCGCCATTTCTGGGCATGTGATATCACAAAGGCCACAATTAATACATTTGTCCTTATGAAACACAGGCACTTTACCTTCACGACTAGCTGTCATATCATTATTAGCCATACTTGCAAAGAGAGGGTTAACCCCTCCAAGTGGTGCATTTTTCCAACCCCAGTCATACTGTACATCTTTATACTCTACATAAGGGTATTCATCACTATGTTCAAATTGTTTAATAGTAATTTCTTCGTAGCCTCTTTCAATACCTTTTAAATTTCCTTCAAGTGCACTTGGGTATTTTTTTCCCACTGTATCTTTTACGACTTGTTTCACTGCGTCTAAAGGAATGAAACCTGATGCCTTAGCAATAGTTCCTAATATAACCATGTTAATACGTGTCTTTTCTTCCATTGCTATTTTGAGTGCATCCACGCAGTAAATCATACCGCCACAAAGCTGCAAGTGTTCTCTCACTTCATCAGGTGTTTTATCTGTGTTTACAATCACAACTGTATTTTCATCTACTCCTGCTGTCACTGCCATCTTACCTGCCAACGCTTCATGAAAGATGGCTAAAATATGTGGTTTTTCAACGGGTGTAATGACACCAATGGTTTGGTTTTTGTCACACCATCTAATAAAAGATTTAATAGGCGTCCCTTTCTTTTCCGACCCATAACTTGCAAAGCTAGAGCTATTAAGTCCAAGTGCAAGCGCTCCAATTTCTCCAAGTATTTTGCCAGTTAAATTTGCTCCTAGACCTCCTATACTCTCTAACCGCATCTCATAAAATCCATACTCATTGGTCTTAGGTAAATCTATCTTATGTCCCACTGTCTATTTACCTCCTTTTAGACGTCCAAAATAAATGGCCGTGAATTCTTTCTTATTTTATGGAAATAATACTTTTTCATACAAAAAAAGCACATTCCGTAAAGAAACGTGCTTTAAAGATCTATTTGACTAAGTAATATCTTAATATCGTTTTCTTTAATATGAGGGTCCTGTTGTATCTTTTGATCCCCTATATGATACGCTTCTAGTTCTGTCTCTAGCTCCTCTATTCGAGCAAGTAAAGCTTTAATATCCTTTTGCTTGTCCTTCCACTTTAATTCAGTAGGATACGTATTAACAATAAAGTCTTGAACCTTTATAAAAAGTTGTTCACGCTCTTCAATAATATTACGAAAAACCCCCATTAAAGCTACAATCAAACAGAGCACTGTACTTGCTATAATCAATATAAAATTACTAATAGAACGTCCTGGTGCCTTACTTAAAATCTCTATACATACTTGTACAAACAGTATAGTCCACATTATGAGTTTACATCTAAGTGCTATGTTTTGAATCGTTATATAAGAAAATCTTCCTATTCTTGTCTCATAAAATGCAGTTTGTATCATTGTCTCAACTTCTATATTCTCTCCATCTTGAGCTTCATAAATACGTTGGTACTTTTCGATTAATTTTCGTATGAAAGTGATATCACTTTCAGTCTTATAGGCCTTAGGATTTAGATAAACCTGGATACTTTTATTGATTTTTTCAAAATGGTTTTGAAGCATACGTGTTGTAAATGCAACAATTAAAGCTAATACTGTATTTATCCCAAACAATACCCCTATCATATATACCCCCATTTGTGTGTACAACTCTTATTATAACACCTTATTAAAGTAATACAAGTTTAATTGTATACACTATTCTATTTGATATTTGTTACAATACTTTCTATCATTTTACTTGCATTGCGTGCAGCTAAATTCACAAATTCATCAAAATTTATTTCAGCACCATTATCTGCTTTATCTGAAATAGCACGAATTACAACAAAGGGAATTTGATTTAAATAACATGTGTGAGCAATAGCCGCACCTTCCATCTCTGCACAATATGCTGTAAATGTTGTATAAATATCTTGTTTAACTTTGATACTTGCTACAAATTGGTCTCCACTTGCAATGCGTCCAACCCACACGTTATGCTCTGTGAGCACTTCTTGTGCAGCAGCTTTTGCATACTCTACTAATTGATTGTCTGCTTCAAAGAAAGAATTGTCCATTCTAGGAATAACCCCTTTAGGATCACCAAAAGCAGTTGTATCCATATCATGTTCTACTGTATCACTTGAAATGACTACATCTCCAATGTTAACGTCCGGATGTAAACCTCCCGCAACACCTGTGTTGATGATGTAAGTTGGATTAAATCTATCTATTAAAATTTGTGTACATACTGCAGCATTTACTTTGCCAATACCACATCTTACAACGATAACTTGTACATCTTTCATTGTACCTTCATAAAAGTCCATACCCGCTATTTGATGAACTTCTTTAAGTTCCATTTTTCTACGAAGTGAAATAACTTCTTCTTCCATTGCACCAATAATACCTACTATTTTCATTTGTGTTCTCCTTCTACGTATATTGATTTTATTATACTATAAAATGTCTTTGTTCTTAAAGCCTTTATTAAAACTTTCCCTATATAAAGAAAATAAGTTATAACAAAGTCTACACTTATCTCTGTCGTAACCTATTTTCTCTCTTTTTATTCTTGATTTACTGAAATAGTTTGCCTATTAAGATACGCCTTAATATATTGATTACTTCTTCTTGATTAGTCTCCCACTTAGCTGAAATCATGTCCATTTGGTCTATCGCCACATCTATGACCGTATTAATCCACGCAATAATCTCTTGTGGTTGCATCGAGGTACTGTAAGAAATGGTCACTATTCCTGTTTCAAAATCTGGTTGTATATCTTGAATGCCATCTTTCATCTTCATGAATTCATACACATAGGGTGCAAATTCTAGGTACTGAGGTCCTAATTTGGTCAAATTATTTATCTTTATTTTTAATTCGCCAGGCATATTACTTATAAATTGCATCTTAAGATAATTTTTAATGAGTTGTTTCTTGAGACTCATCGAAATCCCTCCTACTACACTAAATATTACTTTTCATCTATTAATATGCTTAGCATAGCCCATTTTATGAGTTGTCTCTTCTACTTTTCCTACGCACTCAAATGCCACCCTATCCCCAACCTGATCCACCTTTAATACTTCATGATGATAGATTTGAATTTTCATTGTACCTTCTAATGTCTCATATACCGTTTCTCTCATTGCACCTTTATTAGGTGCCTTTAACATATGGCCTTTATCATATTTTGTCTTAATTCTAATAATTTCTTGACCCTGCTTAATTTGAACAACTGCTGATTGGTCTTCTATTTTAATCTCTTCAATCTGTGCACCTGTATAAGTTGCAAAAATTCTAGTTTGATTTTCAATACTTATAACACACAAAAAACCTCTAAAGTTACAGCCTAGAAATGGAATATCTGCAACTGCCAGCATGACAGATAGGGAGCCTTGCTTAAAATGATTGCATTGCATCCATAGGTAGCTCTTAGGAAAACTATTTCCCCAATCACTTTCAACATAGCCCTTTCCTCCAGCAAAATTCATAGGCGTACTATTAAGCCTTAACTGCCCCCATAAAGTATGTCCCATAGATAGTACGTCATGATAACACTCCATAAAAGGAAGATAACCAAAAGGTCCCATCAATCCTTTTTGTAAAAATTGTTGTGGTAACTTCGTAAAGGTATCAAAGTAGAGTGCTCCTTTAAGTGTTATAGATGGACTCTCTATATCAAGTTGCATGTACTCTTCTTTAAAAATACTCTTGCCGATTTGGAGTGTAAAAGGCTCTTGCGTATATTTAAAACAATCTAAACTATAAGGAATGTAGTAACTTCTGTTATCTCCAGACCTAATAATTTGAATAAATGCTTCTTCTACTCTTTCTCTTGCTCTGCCTACGATAATAACAATTGTATCTTCCTCCGTACTGCACTTAAAGTACCAACCTTCAAAGTAAAATGCCCTGCTCACATGTATTACCCCTATTCCTCTTTTTTAATAGAGTCTTGTCCATTTTAGCAAGGATTATGCTGATGTCATAAAAAATAGAGATCCCTCCAGTTGGCATGCCTGTCGGTAATCTCTTCGTAAGTGATCTTCTTAACTTCTTTTATTCAAAAAATGCGCCATATTTTCTAAAACGATTATAACGCTGGTCTACAAGTTCATCTTCGCCTATCCCTTTTAACTCATTTAATTGAGTAATAAGATAGCTCTCTAGCAACTGTGCAGCTTCTTCTGGCGCTCTATGAGCCCCACCTAAAGGTTCTACAACAATATCATCTATAATATGATTTGCCAACAAGTCTGTCGCTGTGATTTTCATAATCTCAGCTGCTTCTTGCGCCTTTGTGCTATCTTTCCATAGAATACTTGCAAATCCTTCTGGAGATAAAATAGAGTAAGTTGTATTCTCTTGCATAAAGACTCTATCCGCTACGCCTAATGCAAGGGCACCTCCACTGCCACCTTCTCCAATAACGCCTGCAATGATAGGTGTTTTAAGCCTTGCCATTTCCATTAGGTTTCTAGCGATTGCTTCACCTTGACCTCTTTCTTCTGCACCCAATCCACAGTAAGCACCTGGTGTATCAATTAAACAAACTACTGGTCTGTGGAACTTCTCAGCTTGCTTCATTAAACGTAACGCTTTTCTATATCCTTCTGGATGAGGCATTCCAAAGTTACGTTCTACATTTTCTTTAGCAGTCTTACCTTTATTTTGGGCAATAATTGTAACAACATGCTCACCTATCTTACCAATACCGCCAATAATAGCTTGATCATCTTTAAAGCTTCTATCTCCATGGAGTTCTACAAAACCTGTAACGATTTGGTTGATATAGAACAAGCTTCTTGGCCTATCAATCATTCTCGCAATTTGTACTTTATCCCATGCTGTATAGTTGTCTATAATATCTCTTTCAATCTTTGTAGCAAGTTCTTCTAGACGTGTAATCTCTTGTACAACATCTACATCTTCACCTACTGACTTTAATTCTTCTATCATTTTTTTAAGGTGTTCTAGCTTTTTAATAGCCTCCATCATTTACCTCCTTCGTATGCAGTTTAAGGAGTGTATAGAGTTCTTCTCTCATATTTTTACGCTCTATAATGCAGTCTATCATTCCGTGTTCTAATAAAAACTCTGCACGTTGAAATCCTGAAGGCAGCTTTTGTTTAATGGTTTGTTCTATTACCCTTGGCCCTGCAAATCCAATCAATGCATGAGGCTCTGCAATAATAATATCTCCAAGCATTGCAAAACTAGCTGTGACGCCACCTGTTGTTGGATTCGTGAGCACACTGATAAACAACAATCCTGCATCATCATGTCTTGCAAGGGCTGCACTTGTTTTAGCCATCTGCATGAGAGAATAGATGCCTTCTTGCATCCTTGCGCCTCCAGAAGCTGAAAAAATTATAATCGGTAATCTATTCTCTGTTGCATACTCTATAGCGCGGGTAATTTTCTCCCCTACTACTGAGCCCATGCTTCCCATAATAAACCTTGGATCCATTACTGCAAGAACTGTTTCGATCCCTTTTATCTTACCTTTTCCTGTGATAACTGCCTCATTTTGTTCAACTTTCTTCATAGTAACCTGAATCTTTTCCTCATACCCTTCAAATTCTAAAGGATTAGCACTTAACATATCTTTATCAAACTCTTCAAAGCTCTCTAAATCTACCAATTTACTAATTCTTCCATTAGGAGAAATAGGTAAATGTCCACTACAGCTCGGACATACACCTATGCTTGAGAGAAGGTCAATTACATAGATATTCTTCTTGCAATGAGGGCACTTCGTATACATACCCTTTGGGACCTCTACCTTAGCTTGAGTAGTTTTAGCTTGAGCATACTTTTTTTGTCTACCAATGAGTGCACTTAACATTTAACTACTCCTTCCCTAAAATAGTATCTAGATTCTTTTCTATATATGAGGTGTCAAAACTTCCCTCATCAAATGCTTCTGTATGAATAAGGTCATATTGGAAATCTATATTTGTATCAATTCCCTCTACTACAATTTCTGATAATGCACGTCGCATAATACTTAAAGCTTCTTGTCTGTTATCACCATAGGCAATCACTTTAGCTAACATAGAGTCATAAGTTGGTGGTACATTATAGCCTGGATAAATGGCTGTATCAATACGTATCCCTCTTCCTCCTGGTAAATGTAGCTCTGCAATTTTACCTGCACACGGTCTAAAATTCAATTTTGGATTTTCCGCATTGATACGACACTCTATGGCATGACCTTTGATTTGAATTTCTTCATTAGTAAAGCTTAATTTTTTACCAGAGGCAATACGTATTTGTTCCTTAATCAAATCAATTCCTGTAATCATCTCTGTTACAGGATGCTCTACCTGAATTCTTGTATTCATTTCAATGAAGAAAAACTGTTTATGTTTATCTAAAATAAACTCAATGGTTCCTGCATTTTCGTATTCTGCTGCACGTGCCGCCTTAATAGCAGCTTCACCCATTTGTGTTCTAAGTTCCTCAGATATACAAGGTGACGGTGCTTCTTCTATTACTTTTTGGTGACGCCTTTGCATAGAACAGTCTCTTTCTCCTAGATGAACTACATTACCATAAGCGTCTCCTAGTATTTGAAACTCGATATGTCTTGGTTCTACAATATACTTTTCTAAGTACATACTACCATCACCAAAAGCTGAAAGTGCTTCATTACTTGCTGTATTAAAAGCTTTTTCTAAATCTTCTTCATGCCATACAATACGCATACCACGTCCACCACCACCTGCAACCGCTTTTAGAATAACTGGATATCCAATTTCTAACGCAAGTAGTTTGGCATCAGATGCCGTTTCTATAACTCCATCTGAGCCTGGTACAACAGGTACACCTGCCTCAATCATCATCTGACGTGCACGTGCTTTATCACCCATTGCATCGATCATTTCCGGTGAAGGTCCAATAAATTTGATATTACACTCACGACATATACGTGCAAACTTAGCATTTTCAGATAAGAATCCAAATCCAGGATGAATAGCATCTGCACCTGTCAAAACAGCTGCTGTAATAATACTTTCTATATTTAAGTAGCTCTCTTTAGGTTGTGCTTTGCCAATGCATACTACTTCATCTGCTAATTTAACATGTAGAGCATCTTTATCTGCGACAGAATATACCGCAACAGTATCAATGCCCATTTCACGACAAGCACGCATAATTCGTACAGCAATCTCTCCTCTATTAGCAACCAATACTTTACTAATCATTGTTTCACCTCCTTAGCCAATAGCAAATGTAAGTTCCGCTTTAGCTACCACTTTGCCTTCTACTGTAGCTACTGCTTCCCCAATTCCAATAGGACCTCTTTGTTTTACAAGACGACATTCTAATTTTAGAGTGTCACCTGGTACTACCTTATCTTTAAACCTAGCTTCTTTGATACCACCAAAGAAAGCAACTTTTCCTTTAAATTCTTCTTGTGAAAGAATAGCTATTGCTCCAACTTGAGCTAATGCTTCAATAATAAGGACACCTGGCATCACAGGAAGCCCTGGAAAATGTCCTTGGAAGTAAGGCTCATTCATCGTTACATTTTTGTACCCTACAGCACCTTTTCCATCTTCATCAATCTCAGCTTTATCCACTAATAAGAAAGGATAACGATGAGGAATAATCTCCATAATTTCTTGTGTGTTTAGCATGCTATCTCTCCTTATCTAATACGAAACATTGGTTGATCAAATTCAACCATATCTTCATTTTCCACTAAAATTTCAACAATCTCACCATCTTGATCTGCTTCTACTTCATTCATCAATTTCATTGCTTCAATGATACATATAATCTCACCCTTTTTAACTCTAGAACCTACTTCTACAAAAGAGGGTTGATCTGGAGAACTGGCACGGTAGAAAGTTCCGACCATAGGTGACTTAATTGCATGACCTTCTACTTTTACACGTTCTTGTGGCTGTGGATTAATATTAATCTCAGCAGTAGCTACTTGTGGTGCTGTCATTATTGGGGCTGAAGCTACTTGTATAGGTATAGAACGCTCAAGTTCAAGTTCAAACTCATCACTTTTAAGTTTAATACGAGTCAAGTCACAATCTTTAAATTCGTTCATAAGCTCTTTTACAAGTTCAATATTCATTATACTTCTCCCTTCCATTTTTTAAGTAAAATGGTACCATTATGACCACCAAATCCTAATGAATTACTTAATGCATACTCTATATCCACTTTTCTACCTTCATTTGGCACATAATCAAGGTCACATGCTTCATCAGCTACTTGATACCCAATTGTTGCTGGAATAAAGCCTTCTTGCAACGCTTTAGTTACTGCAATAACTTCAATAGCACCTGCTGCACCAAGTAGATGTCCTGTCATAGATTTAGTTGAGCTAACTGGTACTTTGGTATCTGCACCAAATACTTTTTTAATGGCAAGTGTTTCAAACTTATCGTTATACTCTGTACTTGTTCCATGTGCATTAATATAGTCTACTTGACTAGGTTCAATACCTGCTTCATGAATAGCATCAGCCATAGCACGTGCTGCACCTTCTCCTTCTGGATCTGGAGATGTAATATGATAAGCATCACCTGTTGCACCGTATCCTACTACCTCTGCAAGGATTGTAGCTCCCCTTTTAGTTGCATGTTCTAATGTTTCCATGACAACAATACCAGCACCTTCACCCATAACAAATCCATTTCTTTCTTTATCAAATGGAATAGATGCACGTTTTGGATCTTGTGACTTAGACAACGCAGTAAGTGATTGGAATGAAGCTATGCCAAGAGGGGTAATTGCAGCTTCAGCTCCTCCTGCAAGAATAACATCATTCGCACCTTTTTGAAGTGCTCTATAGGCTTCCCCTATACTATGTGTACCTGATGCACATGCTGTTACTATACTTGTGCAGATTCCCTTTGCCCCTGTATAGATAGCAACATTACCTGCACCCATATTCCCAATAACCATTGGAATAAAGAGTGGTGATACTCTTTTAGGTCCTTTTTCTATAAGTGTTCTCATACCTGTTTCAATAGTTCCTAGTCCACCGATCCCTGAACCTACAATAACACCTACTTTACTTGCATCTTCGTCGTCCATATTAAGTTTTGCATTTATTAAAGCTTCTTTTGCTGCATAGATTGCATATTGTGAGAAAAGATCTAGTCTTCTTACTTCCCTTTTTTCAACGTACTTACTTGCTTCAAAGTCTTTAACCTCTGCCGCTAATGTAACATCATATCCATCTACTAACTCAAACTTAGTGATACGGTCAATGCCACATACACCTTCTTTAAGATTATTCCAAAACGCTTCCTCTGTATTTCCAAGTGGTGATACCACTCCAACACCTGTAATAACAACTCTATTTTGCATGGTTTTCCTCCTTTATTTAATTACATCGCCATGCCGCCATCAACTTTGATGACTTCACCTGTTACATAGCTTGATAAATCACTTGCTAAGAATAATGCTACATTTGCTACTTCTTCTACATTTCCAAAACGATTGATCGGAATACCTTTAAGTGTATTTTCTTTAATTGCCTCTGGAAGCTTATCTGTCATATTAGAAACAATAAATCCCGGTGCAATCGCATTAATACGTAAATTTTTTGACGCAAATTCACGAGCTGCTGACTTAGTCATTCCTATAACACCTGCTTTTGAAGCAGCATAATTACATTGACCAATATTACCATGTAAACCAACTACTGAAGACATATTAATGATGCTTCCACCCTTTTTCATCATGATACGAGAACCATGTTTCATACAGTTAAATACACCTTTTAAGTTGATATTAATAACGCGATCAAACTCTTCTTCTGTCATTCTAAGGAGTAGCATATCTCTTGTAATCCCTGCATTATTTACTAAGATATCTAAGCTACCAAATGTATCTACAGCTACTTTCATAAGCGCTTGCGCTTGCTCAAACTGAGATACATCAGCCATAACCGCTATAGCTTCTCCGCCTGCTTCTTGAATTTGTGCTACAACTTTTTCTGCTTCACTTTTTGAACCTTCAAAAGGATAGTTTATAACTACTTTAGCACCATTTTTTACAAAATTAAGTGCAATCTCTTTGCCAATTCCACTACTACTTCCTGTAATAACTGCAACTTTATTTCTTAACATTGTTTTCCTCCTAAAACACTCATTGTATTTTGTAATGAGGTCTCATCTTCTATATTTAACACTGTAACATCTGATGAAATTTTACTCACAAAATTACAAAGGGTTTTCTTAACGCCAATTTCAATAAAGGTATCAAAGCCTTCATTAATAAGTTTTTCTATACTTTCTCTAAAACGTACACCTGTTACAATTTGAAGCGGAATATTACAAATGGCCTCTTCTGTATTCATATAGTCTGCTGTGACATTACTCACAATAGGTGTCGTTACTTCTTTAAAGTTAAAAGATTTAAGCTCTTCTTTTAAGTTATCTGCCGCTTTGTCCATAAGTGGACTATGAAAAGCACCACTTACATTTAAAGGCATAACACGTCTAGCGCCCTTTTCTTTAAGAAGAGGAGTAGCCTTCTCAATTGCTGCTTTTTCGCCTGATATAACAACTTGCCCTGGGCAGTTATCATTTGCGACTACGAGTTCCAATCCTTCAGCGCATATAAGTTCACATACTTCTTCTATTAATGCTAACTGAAGTCCAATAACAGCAGCCATGCCTCCATCTTTTTCTTTAGCACATTCATCCATATAGTGTGCTCTCTTATCAACAAGCTTGAGTGCTTCTTCAAAACTCAGCACACCACTTGCAACAAGTGCACTATACTCTCCTAAACTAAAACCAAGTACTGCGTCAGGCACAATACCTTGTGCCTTTGCAGCATTAAAGGCAGCAATACTTGTGGTAAAAAGTGCAGCTTGCGTATAACGTGTTTGATTAATAAGTCCGTTTGTATCTTCAAAACATACTTCTTTTACATCCCAGTCGAGTACGTTTGAAGCTTTATCGAAAGTCTCTTGACTCTCAGAATAATTTTCATATAAGTTCTTACCCATTCCTGCAAATTGGGCACCTTGCCCAGAAAATAAAAATGCAATTTTCACTTTTTCCACCCTACCTCTAGTTTGATTTTAAAACTTTGTCTTTCAAAGTTTGATTTACAAAGTATTTGTTTAGTCTTATTTATTCGACAATGTGAGAAAGTCTTTTGTTTTGTTCTGTCATAATATCATCGATAATTTCTTTAGCTGTTTGTTCTTCTTTAACCATACCAGCGATTTGTCCTGACATCACAGTACCATTTACAACATCTCCATCAACAACTGCTGCTCTTAAACCACCTGCACCAAGTACTTCGAGTTCTTCCACACTAGCACCTTGCTTTTCGAGTTTGCTAAATTCTCTTGAAAGTTTATTTCTAAGTGCGCGTACTGGATGTCCTGTACTTCTGCCTGTTACAACCGTATCAATATCACTTGCTTTAATTACGCGTTGTTTGTAGTTCTCATGTACGGTACATTCTTTTGCGACTAAAAATCTTGTTCCTATTTGTACAGCGTCTGCACCTAACATCATCGTTGCTGCAAATCCTCTGTGATCCGCAATACCTCCTGCTGCAATAACAGGAATATTTACTGCATCTACAATTTGTGGAATAAGTACCATTGTTGTAAGTTCACCAATATGTCCACCTGCTTCACAGCCTTCTGCAATCACTGCATCAGCGCCCTGTTTTTCCATTCTTCTTGCAAGTGCTACAGACGGTACAACCGGAATAACTTTAATACCCGCTTCTTTCCACATGTTGATGTATTTACCTGGATCTCCAGCGCCTGTTGTTACAATACTTGCACCTTCTTCAACAACTATATTAGCTACTTCTTCTGCATATGGACTAAGTAACATAATATTGACACCAAATGGTTTGTCCGTCATTACTTTGAGTGCACGAATTTCTTTTCTAAGCCATTCACCCGGTGCATTACCAGCAGCAATAATTCCTAATCCCCCAGCCTCTGATACAGCGGCAGCTATAGCGTGGTCAGCAATCCACGCCATGGCCCCTTGGAAAATAGGATATTGAATATTTAACATTTCACATACTCTGTTCATTGTTCAATCTCCTCATCTCGCCTGATTGTTGCAAGCTTTAATTAATTATTGTCTATCTGTGATATATTTAACTGCATCACCAACTGTTTTGATTCCTTCAACATCTTCATTTGAAATAGCTACACCGAATTCATCTTCAAGTGCCATAACTACTTCGAATAAATCTAATGAATCTGCTTCTAAATCTTCTTTGAAACGAGCTGTTTCAATAACCTCTGATGCATCTACACCTAATTTGTCTGCTACGATTTCTTGTAATTTTTCTAATATCATTTTAATTTCCTCCTAGTTTTTGATTAATTTATTTAGTTATTTATCCTTAAAGGTCTTAGACCTAGTTGGAACTATTCCCACACAAGGAGCATACTGCCCCAAGTAACACCGCCACCAAAACCACATAAAACAATAGGGTCTCCTGGCTTTAATTCTTCTTGTAAATCATAGAGTGCCATTGGAATACTAGCAGAAGAAGTATTTCCATACTCATGTAAATTCTTAAAGAACTTATCGGTAGGAACTTCTAATTTTTTTGCTACACTGTCCATAATCCTTGCATTCGCCTGATGTAAAATAAAATACTTAATATCATCCAAAGTATATGATGTACCCTCTAGCACCCTTTGAATACTCATAGGTACTACAGTCGTTGCAAACTTATAGACTGCTCGTCCATCCATAAACATATACGGGCTTCTAGTTTCTTGCTCTACGCAACAATTCTTAAGTGGTATACTTGGCAAGGTTAAACACTCGCTAAGACCGCCATTACTCTGAGTATATATATTAATTATGTTATTTTTATGATGTTTTTGGAAAATTGCTGCCCCTGCGCCATCTCCGAAAAGTACACAGGTGCTCCTATCTTCCCAATCCACTGTTTTGCTAAGCACCTCTGCACCGATCACAAGCGCATATTCGCAAGAACCTACTCGAACAGCATCCGTTGCAAGCTTAGCACCATATAGAAATCCACTACAAGCTGCTGCAATATCAAAGGCTGTAGCATTCTCTGCACCAATAGCTGCTTGCACTTGACACGCTGTACTTGGCATAATGTAATCCCCTGTTATAGTTGCTACTACAATGAGTCCAATTTGTCTAGGGTCTAT
Source organism: Niameybacter sp. (assembly GCF_036655075.1). NCBI lineage: Bacteria > Bacillati > Bacillota > Clostridia > Lachnospirales > Lachnospiraceae > Niameybacter > Niameybacter sp. The sequence continues at coordinate 29,422 of NZ_JAVVQU010000005.1, forward strand.
ACCTGATCGTTCAAGTGCCTCTTTTGCTGCATTAATAGCTAAATCTGTAGTTGTTTCTCCTGTAGAAATATGCCTCTTTTCTATTCCAGTACGAGACTTAATCCATTCATCTGAAGTATCTACAAACTGTGTTAATTCATCATTAGTCATATGACGTACGGGTACTGCCTTTCCCATTGATAAAAGTTTTACACCATACATGCGTATCACTCCTTTCTATTTTTTTACAAGGTGATACTTTTCTCGAAAAAAGTCTGAAAGCCTTGTAAGTGACTTAATAAGTACTTCATTGTCTTCATTAGATAAGCCTTCAATCATATTTTGTACCATGATCTGATGGAATGCCTCGTGAACCCTATAGGCTAACTTTCCTTTTTGTGTAATTTCAATTTCTACATATCTTCTATCTTCTTCTGACCTACGTCTTGATACATATTCTTTTTTAACAAGTCTATTAATAGATGTTGTAAGGGTTCCTACTGTAATACCTAACTGGTCTGCAACATCTGTCATTGTTCTAGACCCAAGCCCTATTGCTTCTATAACATGCATTTCTGTAATAGATAAATCTTTGAAAGGTGAATCTTGTAATGCCACTTTTTCAATTGTTAAAATTTCATTAAACAACTGAACCAGTAACTCATTTACTACCTTTGCAGTACTCTGCAAATCTCTCGCCTCCACTCATGTTGTACTATACTTTGCCAATCAAATTATTTTATAATCAAAGTATAAGGAATAGTTTTATAGTTGTCAAGTATTCTTAAGTTTAAAGACTAGGTTTTCTTGGCAATACTTCTCTTCATAGGAGGACTGCATATGCTAAAATTACTTACTCAAAATACTTTTCTCGATTTAAGGAAAAGGTTAACTCTACTCTATATTCTTAACGCTTCTGATATCGTCTTCACCTTCGGTCTGTTAAAGACCGGAATGTTTGAAGAAATTAATTCTCTTATGGTTGGTATTGTTCAAGACCCCTTGTTGAGCATTGCGATAAAGCTCATTACCCCAGCGCTTCTCATCATCTATATTTTATTAAAATTAGAGGATTTACCTGATATCAACCTCAAGCTTTGCAACTGCTTTGTCAATACTGTGCTCATTATTTATATTATTATTAACGTGATGCACCTGACTTATTTCGGCTTATTTTTATATACACTCTAACTCCCATTTAATTCATTTTACTTTTTGTGACTTTTTTATTATCATATAGAAGTAAATCAACTAATCAAAGGAGACAAAATATGAGTGTTTTAGCCGTAAAAAATGTAACCCATGGTTTTGGTTCTCGTAGTATTTTAGAAAATGTTTCTTTCAGACTTTTAAAAGGCGAACACGTCGCCCTTGTAGGAGCTAACGGAGAAGGTAAATCTACTTTCTTAAATATTATTACGAGTAAACTTATGCCCGATGAAGGAAGCGTAGAATGGTCAAATCGTGTATCTGTTGGTTATTTAGACCAGCATTCTGCCCTTACACCAGGTACAACCATTAGAGATAACTTACGATTGGCTTTCGATAACCTATTTGCACTTGAACAAGAGATGCTTAGTCACTACGAAAAAATGGGCGATTGCTCCGATGAAGAAATGACTAAACTCATGGAAGATGCAGCAGAAATCCAAAACATCTTAGATACAAGTGGTTTCTATATTATTGATTCAAAAATTGAAGAAGTTGCAGCGGGTCTCGGCCTTGGAGATATTGGCCTTGATAAAAAGGTTGATGAACTTAGTGGTGGTCAACGTACGAAAGTACTTTTGACTAAATTACTTCTTCAAAACCCAACAATTCTTATCCTAGATGAGCCTACTAACTATTTAGACGTTAACCATATTGAGTGGTTAAAACGTTACCTTCAAAATTATGAAAATGCTTTTATCCTTGTATCTCACGATATTCCTTTCTTAAATGATGTATGTAACCTTATCTATCATATTGAAGATTGTGAACTTACACGTTATGTAGGAAACTATGACGAGTTCCTAAGACTTTATGAGCTTAAGAAACGTCAACAAGAAAAAGCCTATGAACGTCAACAAAAGGAAATCGACAAACTTGAAGATTTCATTGCACGTAATAAAGCACGTGTTGCTACAACAGGTATGGCAAAAAGCCGTATGAAACAGCTTGATAAGATGGAGATTATTGACAAGCCAAAAGAGAAAATTAAACCTATATTTAACTTCAAATTTTCCAAAGCACCAAGTCGTTTCTTAATCGAAGCACGTGACTTAGTCATTGGTTATGATGAGCCATTAACACGCCCACTTAACTTCAATATTGAACGTGGCAAGAAAATTGCTATTTGTGGCGTTAATGGTCTAGGTAAATCTACCCTTCTTAAAACCTTACTGGGTATCCTTAAACCTATTGATGGTGAAGTTGAATTTGGTGAAAACTTAGATATCGGTTACTTTGCTCAAGAAGATTCTCGCAACAATAACAACACTGCTTTAGATGAGCTTTGGAATGATTATCCTTCTCTTACCAATCATGAAGCACGCTCTGAACTAGCTAAATGTGGTCTTACTACAGACCATATTACAAGTCCAATGAAAGTTCTATCTGGTGGTGAAAATGCCAAAGTACGTCTTTGTAAGATTCTTATGCAAGAACTTAACTTACTTGTACTAGACGAACCAACTAACCACTTAGATGTAGATGCAAAAGACGAACTTGAACGTGCCCTTAAAGAATTTAAAGGTACCGTTGTACTTGTATGCCATGAACCTTACTTCTATGAAAGCTTTATTACTGATGTATGGAATGTAGAAGATTGGACAACTAAAATCATTTAATCTTTATGCTATAAAAGAAGCCGCCAAAGTACTATGCCTTGGCGGCTTCTTTTATTATGTAAATTAAATTATATTTTTACCGCTTCGACCAATATTATAATACTGTATACATTCACCAAATATTTTTTCTTCTACAGGCTGACTAATAAAGTATCCTTGTATCATATCACAATCTATCGCCTTAAGTACTTGCATTTGCTTTGCATCCTCTACCCCTTCACAGATTACTTCTAGGTTAAGAGTATGTGCTAGATTAATAAGTGACTCTACGATAGCTCGGGTCTTTGTGTCTTCTCCTACTTCAAGTAAAATTGACCTATCAATCTTCAAAATATCAATGGGTAGCATTTTAATATGATTAAATAAAGAATAGCCCACTCCAAAATCATCTAATGCCACTTTTATTCCTAATAGCTTAATCTCGTTTAAAACTTTAATAATATATTGAGGATACTCTAACACGTCATCTTCTGTTATTTCAAGTTTTAATAAATCGGGTTTAAGATTATAGCGACTTAGCAACTCTTTTATTGTTTCCACACAATTTGATTTCTTAAGAGACCTATAAGACAGATTCACTGAAATTGTGAAATCGTCAACCCCCTTTTCATTCCACTGCTTGCAAAATTCACATGCTCTTTCTAAGATCATATAATCTATGTCTACAATATATCCGGTATTCTTAGCTACAGGAATAAATTTATCTGGTTGAATAATCTCTCCATCTTTCTTCCATCTTGCCAATGCTTCAGCACCTACTATTTTTTCATTTTTTATATCAAGAATAGGTTGATAATAAGGTACAATTTCATTATTATCTATAGCATCCTTCAATCTTGCTTCTATCTCAAGATCTTCCATCATTGCATCTGCAAAAATATAAGTACTATTTCCTCCATTTTTTTTGCTCCTATACATAGCAATATCACCATATTTAAGGAGCGTATTGACATCTACAGCTTGGTGCGGGTATATACTCACACCAATACTTACTTTGATTTCAAAATTATATAGCGCATATTCAAAACGCTGATTCACTACCCTAATAATTTCTTCACCATAATCTAAGATTTCTTGATTGGTGTACAGTCCTTCCTTTATAAGAACGAATTCATCTCCCCCTACTCTACCAATGCACACACTACTATCTGAAAGTTTCATAAGCCCATTGGCTACATGACAAAGTACTTTATCACCTTCTACATGACCAACTGTATCATTAAGTGTTTTAAAATTATCTAAATCCATAAAATAAATTACAAAGGGCTTATTCACACGTCTCATTGCATTTAAATGTCGATATAAACTATGCCTATTCTTCAAGTTTGTCAAAGAATCATACTCTGCTAAATACTTCATTTCAGTTAAATATTGTTTCAACTTTGTAACATCATTTACAATAAGGGTAAAATAACCTTCTTGCGTTACATAAATGCTTAGGTCCACCCACTTATTCTCTCTAATCCTAATTTGATTCACTATAAAGGGCTGATTAGTACTACTTACTTGCTCAAATACTTCTTGCAACTTAATCGCACCCATATAAGTATTATCTAGAAATTCGGTAAAGTACTTACCTATCATATCTTCTTTATTAACTTCCACCAGCTTAGCTAATGCATCATTAAACACTTCACAAATACCATCTATATACCGACCTTTTTCATCTTGCTTAATGCGATAATAGGCAAAGCCATTTGTCATGGTTGCAAGTACATCACTATACTGACTCTCCTTAATGCTTATACTTTCATTGGCATCTTCTAAAGCCTCAAACATTTCATTAATATCATTTTCTAAACTTCCTATTTCATCCTTTGTAGAGTCTACAACAATACGCTCAGATAAGTTTGTTGAATTTTTAATTTCATTAACGCCTCTATTAATTTTAACAATGCGTTTCACTACAAGCTTTTCAATAAGAATCGCTAGAATTAAGTTAATGATAATGCAAAGTCCAATCAGAATAGTTGTAAATAAATCTATATTTTTTTTAGTACTTTGTTTAACAACAAGTGGCTCCATTATCTTGATATAGTAGTCTTCTTCACTATGTTTCCCCTTCAACTCAAAGTAACTTGAAATATGATCCTCATTATAAACTATCATTATTTCTTGCTCTTGTGATTGCTGTGTATTCACGCCTCTAGACTGCTCTATCTCAGTTACTAAACTTATGTCTTTACCCATAGACTCTGCAATGCTTGCTAGCATCTCTTGATCAATTGCTTTTATTCCTATTAAATAGCCTAAATGTTGACTACTTTTTTCACTTTTAAGTGTATCTATTGCTACCCAATAGGGTCTATCTTGTGTATTGATAATGTCTTGTGTAAAAGGTTTCTTTTCATCTATTAACCCGATAATAACCTCTTGAAGATACGTGCACTCTGTATCAGATATAGCAAGTTTCTCTTTAGCCCCATAAATTTCTTGAACTTCTAGGCTCGGGGAAAGTAACATCTTATATTCAATGCCGTCCTCCTTAAATTTATCATACAGTCCAAGTTTCTCTCTAAAATCCAACTCTCTTTCTTCCTCAATGTCTGCAATGGTTTCTAATGTTACAGCATAGTCTTTAACTTTTCCAATAAACTTCTCCTCTTCTCCCTCAACTCTATTAATAACACCTCCGCTAATGCCACTAATACGACTCATCTCTCCTTGATACAGATAATCTACCATTACATTAGATGATACCAAATATAACAATATAGTTATTGCCGTCATCATTGTAAAAATACTAGCAATCTTAAGTGATAGCTTCATATTTTGTCCCCCTTAAAATGCTTACTATTGTTTTTTTCTTTCATTATACTAAAACTTTAGAATAATAAAAGGATTTATTAATGAAAATTTGTTTGAAAATCTACTTTTTTAGTAGTTTCTTTCACAAATTGTAGAAATAAAGGATGTGGTCTCCTTGTATTTTCATTAACATTCTTTCAAATACATCCCCCTCACACTTCAGACCTAACACTTCTGTTACACCCAGTAATTCATTACGAAGTTCCTTAGCGATTACCTAGACAGCACTTTCACCTGCAAACATAGTCCAGCTTAGCTAGACGCACAGCATAATAAAAGCGCCCACTATAAAGGGCGCTACATACTCTTCATTGCTTATGATATTTTCTAGCTGACCACCATTGCTTTCAAGTTCTTTACCAATAGATACTACCAAACGATTGACATTCTATTTATTTGTATCTTCTTATTTCTTCCATTACTTTACTAGTGCCACTTGTATCCATAGATTTTTTCATAGCACCTTTATAAACATCCACATTTTTATATAACTCATAAATATTACTTACAAGAGTATCTTTGTTTAAGGCTTCTTCTTGCAGTACAAGTGAGTACCCTTGCTTTTGCATAGAATCTGCATTAAGAATCTGGTCACCTCTACTTGCATTTTGTGAAAGTGGAATAAGTAAATTAGGAATCTTAAGTGCTACAATTTCTGCTAAAGCATTAGCACCTGCTCTAGATAACATCATATCTGCCATTGCAAATAGATGAGGAAGTTCATCTCCCACATATTCAAATTGATAGTACCCATCTCTACCTTGTAGTTTCTCATCTACATTATTCTTACCACATATGTGTACAATATTAAACTCTGAATTAAGCTCCTCTAAAGCTTCTCTTAAGCACTGGTTAATTTTTACAGAGCCTAAACTTCCCCCCATCATTAATAAAACTGGCTTATGCGCCTTAAATCCACAAACTTTATAACCTTGTTCTGCTTTACCTTTAAAAAGTGCCTCACGAATAGGGGTACCCGTCATAATACCTTTTGCACCTACATATTGAAGCGTCTCCGGGAAATTAACACAGATGACTTTAGCACCCTTAGATGCAATCTTATTAGCTAGACCTGGTGTAATATCTGATTCATGAATAATAACCGGAATACCTAATAACTTAGCAGCTAATACTACTGGAACCGTAACAAATCCACCTTTTGAAAATACTACATTAGGTTTAATCTTTTTGAGTAGGCTATATGCATCAAATAAACCTTTAATAACTTTAAATGGATCTTTTAGATTTTCTACAGATGCATATCTTCTTAACTTACCTGAAGATATCCCATGATACGGAATGTTTTCCTTTTCTATTAAATCTTTTTCTATCCCGTTTTTGCTTCCTATATATTGAATATTCCATCCTTCCTTTTGCAACTGTGGAATAAGTGCAATATTAGGTGTTACGTGTCCCGCTGTTCCACCGCCAGTTAATACTATCGTCTTCAATCTATTATGCCTCCTTATTTGCTATACACTTGACAGCTTCTGCTACGCAATCTGCTACGCCCTCTCTAAAAGCTGCTGGCAAAATAGACTCTGGACCTAGCTCATCTTCTTTCACCATACTTGCAATCGCATAAGCTGCTGCTAATTTCATATCTTCTGTAATTTGGCTCACTCTTGCTAAAAGTGCTCCCTTAAATATACCTGGGAATACTAGTACATTATTCACCTGATTTGGAAAATCTGATCTACCTGTTCCAACCACAAGTGCACCTGCTTCTTTTGCTAAGTCAGGCATAATTTCTGGGGTAGGATTAGCCATAGCAAAAATAATAGCATCTTTATTCATAGAACTCACCATATCTTGTGAAACAATATTTGGTGCAGATACGCCAATAAATATATCGGCATCTATTAAAGCATCTTTTAAGCTTCCTTTAAGTTGGTTCTTATTTGTCACTTTTGAAAGCTCTTGTTGTGCCCAGTTCATCCATTCTTCGCCTTCACATAAGATGCCAAGTTTATCAACTACTATTATATTATTAAAGTCTGCCTTTAATAACAGCTTTGTAATTGCAATCCCTGCTGAGCCTGCTCCATTTACAACAACTTTCACATTTTCCTTTTGTTTATGTGCTACTTTAAGTGCATTAGTAACACCCGCTAGAACGACAATAGCTGTACCATGTTGGTCATCATGGAATACTGGAATATCAAGTTCTTCTTTAAGCCTAGCTTCTATTTCAAAGCAACGGGGTGCTGCAATATCTTCTAAGTTAATACCTCCAAAAGTAGGAGCAATTTGCTTAACAAACTTAATAATTTCTTCTGTATCTTTTGTATCTATACAGATAGGTACTGCATTAATCCCTGCAAATTCTTTAAAAAGGACAGCTTTGCCTTCCATAACAGGCATAGCTGCCTCTGGTCCTATATCCCCTAAACCAAGTACGGCTGTACCATCTGAAATAACAGCTACAGTATTGCCTTTCATAGTATATTTATAGACATCTTCTTTATTTTCTTTAATTTTTCTACAAGGTTCTGCTACCCCTGGTGTATAAGCAATTGCTAAGTCTTCTTTATTACTTACACAAGCTTTAGCTACTATCTCTAGTTTTCCCTGCCATTTCTCATGCATCTCCAATGCCTTACTGTTAATATCTGTCATATTTTCTCCTTCGTATAATTCTCTTATTCCTATTTTTTTAATAGCTTAATACTTTAATCATACTCTTTTTTTAAATGCTTCGCAACTTAGTGCTTTTCCTTTTTTAAGTTCTATCATTTTTATAAAAAGTTGGTTTATAATAGGATTTTAGGGCAATACTTTATTCAGAGTTCATTGCTTTTACGCGTAATGTATGGTAAAGTTTTTATGTATTATTTTAAGAAAGGAGCCCTTACATATGTGTGGTTTTTGTGGCTTTGTAGATACAGAACTTGAAGATAAAAAATCAGTACTCACAGGTATGATGAATAAGATTATACATCGTGGTCCTGATAGCGATGGGCAGTTTATTGATGAGTCAGCTGCTTTAGGGTTTAGACGTTTAAGTATCATCGATTTAGAAGAAGGTTCTCAACCTTTATACAATACAAATAAAACTTTAGTACTTACTTTTAATGGTGAAATTTACAACTATCAATCTATTCGTGAAACGCTTATTCAAAAAGGTTATGAGTTCAAAACTCATACCGATTCAGAAGTACTTGTTCATGGTTATGATGAGTATGGTACAGACTTACTTTCTCATTTACGTGGTATGTTTGCCTTCGTTATTTGGGATCGTGAAAAACAAATGCTCTTTGGTGCACGTGACTTCTTTGGTATCAAACCATTTTACTATTATAAAGAAGATAATCGTTTCGTTTATGGCTCTGAAATCAAATCACTTTTAGAGCACCCTGCAGTTCATAAAGAACTTAATGAAGAAGCACTTGAAAACTATTTAACATTCCAATATTCCGCTACACCAGAAACATTCTTTAAAGGTATTTTCAAATTACCTCCAGCACACTTCTTTACTTACAAAGATGGTGCATTAGATATAAAAAGATATTGGGAACCTACTTTCATTGAAACAGAAGGATCTTTAGAAGACTATGTTGATATGATTGACCAAACTATGAAAGAATCTATTCAAACACATAAAATTAGTGATGTTGAAGTTGGTTGTTTCCTATCAAGTGGTGTTGACTCTAGTTATGTAGCAAGTTGTTTCAAAGGGGATAAGACCTTTACCGTAGGTTTCGACAACGAACAATATAATGAAATTAGTTATGCCAAAGAACTCTCTAAAGAAATTGGTATTGAAAACTTCCACAAAGTAATCACCCCTGAAGAATATTGGTCTTCTCTTACAAAAGTTCAATATCACATGGATGAGCCTTTAGCTGACCCTGCTGCAGTTGCACTTTACTTTGTAAGTGAACTTGCAAGCAAACATGTTAAAGTTGTTCTTTCAGGTGAAGGTGCAGATGAACTCTTTGGCGGTTACAACATTTACAAAGAACCTGTTGATAATGCAAAATATCATACTCTCCCTCAAGGTCTTAGAACTTTCCTTGCTAAATTAGCAAAAGCACTACCATTTAGCTTCAAAGGCAAAAACTACCTTATTCGTGGGGCTCAAACGATTGAAGAGCGTTTCATTGGAAATGCTTATATGTTTTCTGTAGATGAGCGCAAGAAACTTCTGAAGGTTTCTACACCTGCTAAAGACCCAAAAGCACTTACAGCACCTTTCTATGCTAAAGTGAAGGATAAATCCGATGTTACTAAAATGCAATATTTAGATATGCATATGTGGTTAGCTGGAGATATCTTACTTAAAGCAGATAAAATGAGTATGGCACATTCTCTTGAACTACGTGTACCATTCTTAGACAAAGAAGTTTGTCTCCTTGCTACTAAGATTCCACTTCATTATCGTGTAAACAAAGAAAATACTAAATACGCAATGCGTTTAGCTGCTAAACGTAATATGTCAGCTGCTACTGCTAACAAGAAAAAACTTGGCTTCCCTGTACCCATTCGTGTATGGCTTAAAGAAGACAAGTATTACAACATCGTGAAAGAAGCTTTCACAAGTGCTACTGCAAATAAATATTTCAACGAAGATATGCTTATGAATATCTTAGATGAACACAAAAAAGGTCATAAAGATAATAGCCGTAAAATCTGGACTATCTTTATGTTCCTTGTGTGGTACAAACAATACTTCCAAGAAGCAACTGCTTAAGCGCATTTAAGGGCTGAAGAGATTAATCTCTTCAGCCCTTTTAATTATGTGTACGCTTGAATCACTTAAAGTCTACTCTATAAATAACTTTTTATAAGCTCTGCTGTTTTAGCAAGCTCCTCAAGTGTTATTTCCATATTTGAAGTTTTGTTCAGCACAACTTGATCATTTTTAAATCTAGGTATTAAATGCATATGGAAATGGAAAACAGACTGTCCTGCTGCCTCACCATTATTTTGAATCACATTAATCCCCTCTGCTTGAACGGCCTCTTTAATACCTTTAGCAATATGATTTGCAAGTGGATAGAGCCTAGCACTTATTTCCACTGGTAGTTCGAACATATCTTGATAGTGTGCCTTTGGCAAAATGAGTACATGCCCACGTGATGCTGGAAAACGGTCTAAAATCACTTTAAAATATTCATCCTCATAAACTACAAATGATGGGATATCTCCCTTTAAAATTTTGCAAAAAATACAATCACTATGCATCTTCATTACCTTCCTTCTTTTGTATTATTTTATTCTATTTTTCTGTTAACATTTTTACCAATCTAGTTTGATAAATATACTCATCACTTAACATGTTGTTAATCATCTTATATAGTTTAAAGTCTTCAATAGGCTGACTAATGTGAGCCATTAACTGAATATTTCTAGCTACTGCCTCTAACCTATTGTTAAGTTCTTGTTGTGCCGAATGACTTATTGTAATATTATGTTTGAACGGATCTATTTTAATCTCTTCGTGCAAATATTCCTTTGTTATGTCTTGTATCATACGCTCATGCTTGTACTGATCTTGAACACGTTCATGCATCCATTTTCTTTGCACAGGACTTGCTAAGATTTGTAGTAATCGTTCTTCTATCATACGTTGCTTTCTCTTGGTGATAACAAGTTCTTCAAATAAACTATGTATTTGTTGGTGACTAAGTGCTTGTGAATCCATATACCCATCCTCCCTAAATAACATCTATTGTCATTTATATGAGATGTCCTACTTATTTATACCTTTCACTACTCATGATACAACTACGCCTCTGCCTCATAATGCGGTAAAAAGCTTCTGAATTTTCTTCCCACTCCATTAGATGGTCAAAAAAGTTTTGCATAACACTATGCATTCCTGCAATATGTACATTAGAAATAGCTACTACGCCATTACTTTCACTAATAGCCTTTGCAACCCTCTCAAACTGCCAACTTTTTTGCCCATTATAATCATTAAACTTCTCAAGTTCCATTACTTCTATCTTTAACTTCAAGTTCACCAAACACATTTATTGCTATTTGTTTAATCTTTTGCAGTGTAAGGCTTGTACAATTGGCAAGTAAAAGGATAATTTTCATATTTCTCCTTATTCTATTATAACCAATGTACCCCTTAAATTAAAGTCTTAAAGGTACTGTGCTGCTTTGCTTGGATAATAGGCCTTAAGTTCTTCAATTTCCCAGTAGACAAAGAATATTTTGCGTTTTAAAGTGACATGTAGAATATCATTAACTTTAAAATTATACATCCAGTCTCTACGAATTAAAACCTTACAATATTTGTTATTATTGAGCTTGCTTAAAGCAATATAGCCTTCGTCGTTAATCTCATCTACACTAAAAAGTCCTTGTTCATACATAGCCATATTATCTTTACGTTGCTGTTTTTCTTTGTACTCTTTATAACTTTCTAAGTCTATGATTGTAGGCACCATACTAATAATAGGATCTCCAATCATCCTTCTAACAATTTCATTGACTTTATAAACGCGTAAATATTCTTCTCCATAATAATCTAGTATAAGTGGTGTATTATCTTCGCTATTATACTTTCTATGAATGAAAGTAAGTAAATCTTGAACGCTATAGACAATATTAAATGCATCTTCTACCTTTAAATACTTCTTATGTCTAGGTACCCATACAGCTAAAAAGTAATCTAATGCATCCATATAACCATTAGAGATAGTATTGGTATGCTTAAATTCTTCAATAAAGCTAAGAAGCAACTCTAATCCTTGTTTTTGCAAAGTAAATATATAGGCATTGGGTTTAATATATTCAATATAATCTCTGACTTCGTTGAGTAAATTCATGTTTGCCTCCAAACTCAAAAGAATTTCCTAAAAATGGTTTCTTTTTAGTTTATACAAGACAAACTAAGTTTATACATGTTTGTACACAAAAAAAATGACCACATCTAAGTGGCCAAAAGTCAGGATTGATTTAAGTTTGTTCGAATTATACACAGAGATGTGAACAACTAATCCACAACTCTATCCACAACAAATTATAGCATCTCCCTATATATATGTCAATATTTTATCTCAATTTACTACATTTAGCAGTATTAGTCGTGTATTTTTGACTCTATTTCTACTTTATTCACAATATGTTGATAATCTTATCCACCTAGATATACCCTCACTTTTAATATTACTGATATATTTTTATTGCAAAAAAAGTAAACAAGAGAGTCATTTTAGCGACTCTTGTCTGCTTTTAAACTAAATTATACTAGGTTTTTACACTTCGCCACATAAGGCAAGAAGTTTTGTCCATCTTGCATCCACTTCAGCTTGGAGTTCTGCTACCTTTTCCACATCTTTAATAATATGGCGGAAGCGACCTTGTGCCTCTAACCAATCTAAAATTGGACGTTTATTCTTAGGTTTATAAGTTAATTTATATACTCCATTTTCTACTTCATAAAGTGGCCAGAAGCAAGTATCTACTGCAAGTTGTGCCATTTCAATAAGTTTTGGTGTATCATAACGCCATCCTCTTGGACATGGTGCAAGTACATTCATAAATGCTGGTCCTTCTGTATAAATAGCTTTTTCTGATTTTTCATAGAGATCTTTGAAATTTCCAATTGGTGCAGTTTGAGCTACATATGGAATGCCATGTGCTACCATAACAGCTGTAAGGTCTTTTCTGTATTGTTGTTTGCCTGGTACTACTTTCCCTGCTGGTGAAGTTGTTGTATCTGCATACTTAGGTGTTGCAGAAGAACGTTGAATTCCAGTATTCATGTAAGCACCATTGTCATAACAAACATAAACCATATCATGACCTCTTTCCATTGCACCTGAAAGAGATTGTATACCAATATCATATGTACCACCATCACCACCAAATGCAATGAATTTATAAGTATCATCTAATTGGCCTGTTTTTTTCATATTCACGTAAGCAGCTTCTGCTCCTGCACAAGTTACTGCGGAATTTTCAAATGCTGAATGGATAAAAGAATCTTTCCACGCTGTATATGGATAAATAAATGTAGAAACTTCTAAACATCCTGTTGCAGATGTAATCACTGCTTTATCTTCTGGTTTTAATGCACGAAGCACACTACGTACTACTACTGGTGCACCACAACCAGCACACATACGATGTCCCCCAGTTAATCTTTCTGGTTTGAGACTTGTTTCTTTTAAATTGTATGCCATCAGTTTCCCCTCCTTAACAATTTGCATCTACTACGCCTAAGTAACGATATGGATCGTCAACCTTGCCGCAAGATACAATTTCTGTAAGATCATTGTATACTTTTTCAATATCATCAACACGCACGTCACGTCCGCCTAATCCATAAATGTAATTTACAACAAATGGTTTGTTTTCATCAAAGTACATTGCACTACATACTTCATTGAAGAGTGGCGCACCTTTTCCGTTGAATCCATCACATTTATCCATGATTGCAACTACTTTACAATTTGCTAAAGCAGCAGCCATCTCTTCTGCTGGGAATGGACGGAACACTCTTACTTTAATTAAACCTACTTTTTCACCTTTTGCACGAAGCTCATCTACTACGGCTTTTGCTGTACCTGCAGTTGAACCAATGAGAACAATTGCTCTTTCAGCATCGTCCATCATGTATTCTTCAAACAAGCCATATTTACGACCTGTTACTTTTTCAAATTCAGCTGAGACTTCTAAGATGACTTGTTTCGCTTTTCTCATGCCTTCTACTTGATTACGTTTATGTTCAAAGTAGTAATTAGGAAGGTCCAGAGGGCCTACTGCAATAGCTTGTTTCGGATTCAGAAGATAATGTTCTGCTTTATAATTTCCTACAAAGTTTTTAACAATATCATCTTCAATAAGATTAATATTTTCAATAGCATGTGATGTAATAAAACCATCGTAGCAGTTCATAACCGGGAGTAGTACATCTTGGTGTTCTCCTATTTTAACTGCCATAATTTCATTATCATAAGCTTCTTGATTATTTTCTCCATAAATTTGAATCCATCCAGAATCACGTGCCCCCATGGAGTCAGCATGATCATTATGTATATTGATAGGACCTGAAAGTGCACGGTTTACTGTAGCCATAACGATTGGTAATCTACTTGAGGCCGCAATATAAAGCATTTCCCACATAAGTGCTAAACCATTTGCAGAAGTTGCTGTCATTGCACGTACACCTGCAGCACTTGCACCAATACAAGCTGACATTGCTGAATGCTCGGACTCAACAGGTACAAACTCTGTATCCACTTGCCCATTATTTACAAAACTTGAGAAGTATTGAGGTACTTCTGTGGAAGGTGTAATAGGGAATGCTGCTACAACTCCTGGATTGATTTGTCGCATTGCAACGGCAACGGCTTCGTTACCAGATAATTTTTCACGAATTGCCATAACTTTTTTCCTCCCCTTATGCTCTAACCATATTGATTGCTTTGAATGGGCAAACATTTGCACATACTCCGCAACCTTTACAGTGGTCGTAGTCAATACCAATCATTTTTTTGTCCTCAGTTAAAATAGAACTATCTGGACAAACTGGGAAGCACATTAAACATTGCTTACATTTTTCTGTGTCCCATTCAGGTTTATCAGCTCTCCAACCACCTGTTTGGTAGTAATGAGCATTTCCTGAAGATGTAACAACACCACCCTTGGTGGTCTCTTGCCAAGATGTAAATGGTTCAATGATACATTTATCTTTATCTGCCATTATCCTCTAACCTCCTCTAAAGCTCTTTTAACAGCAGCCATGTTAGGTTCAATAACTTGTGGCTTAGTTGCAAATTTATGCTTGAATGATCTTTCCATTGATTCAATGAAAGTATTTTCATCCATAATTTTAGCAATCCTTACAATAGCTCCAAGCATTGGTGTGTTAGGAAAATATTTTCCTAATGTTTCCATAGAAATTTTACGTGCATCAATTGTACATACACGGCCTTCATACCCCTTTAATTTAGGTGCTAACTCTTCTGGAGTCTTCTCAGTATTAATAAGAAGTGCACCTTCTTTTTTTAGTCCTGCTGTTACATCTACTACATCAAGTAAAGTTTCATCTACAACAATAACATAATCTGGGTCATAAATATTTGAGTGCACGGTTACTCTTTCATCACTGATACGATTATAAGCGGTGATCGGTGCCCCCATACGTTCTGGACCATACTCTGGGAATCCTTGAATATACTTTCCTGTATCAAATGCAGCTTCCGCTAATAATAATGAAGCCGTTTTTGCGCCTTGACCACCACGGCCATGCCAACGAATTTCAACTACATTGTTCATAATCGATCCCTCCTTGCATTACTCCTATGAATTATAATTTATCAAATAAATTATAAGACAATTTTATCATTTTTATAAATTTATATCAAATATAATGTGTATTGTATACAATATAAATTAATTATACTTCTCTTCCTTCATATATTTTGTCTAAATCCTATGTTTTTTTGTCATTTTTTAACTCATTCTTTTCTATTAATAATATTCTAGTTCTAACAACTATTTTTTTAAACTTTTTGTATTGTCAAGAATTTAATTATCTCTCTTTCCAAATTTATAAATTCAGTTATACTATATTTACATGATTAAAGGACTAAGGAGAACAAC
Organism: Niameybacter sp.; assembly: GCF_036655075.1. Lineage (NCBI taxonomy): Bacteria > Bacillati > Bacillota > Clostridia > Lachnospirales > Lachnospiraceae > Niameybacter > Niameybacter sp. The sequence continues at coordinate 45,606 of NZ_JAVVQU010000005.1, forward strand.
ATGGCAAAACCTAAAAAGATATCTACTCATTTATTAGCACTGGAAAACTTACTAAGTTACAAATACATTACAAATAGTTATAAGCTTTTTTGGTATAAAAGTCTTATTACTCAAATCCATTACAAAAAACAAAAATGTAGTCTAGAAGATTTAAGTTTTGAAATGGTGATTCATGCATGGGAGCTTGTTGCTAAAAAGGGTATTACCTTTGGACGTTTAGATAAGCTTCATCGCGTTATTCACCTCATCATTGAACACTATAACTTGTCAGAAGATAGTACTGTAGAAGCATTAAGAAATTTTCTTCCTACTATTAAAGACAAAGAAATCCTTGAATTACTTGACGAAGTGGTACAAGAAGTCTGCTTTGAATTCATCGCACCACTCTATGATCAAAAACTGAAGAAAGTATCTTTCAACAAACGCTATATGACTATAGAAATCATGAGTCAAGAAAATGCTACAGCACCTTATGTAGTTAAAGACAATGCTCAGTATATCCTTTTCAATTCTGATTGGATGACCTATTTTACAAAGAATACAAGAGAAGCAGAAAATCTATTCCATGATTCACTGGCCTTTTTCTTAGATAGGCATGCTATGAGTCATAAATAATGCAAATAAAGAAGAGCTAGACTTTACATCAAGTCTAGCTCTTTTTTCAGTTGAAGTACTTCATAATATTAAACAAATACATGAGGATGACCCCTGGAATGCCCAATAATGCTGCTACCACTACTGTGAGCAGATTAATTCCTACACGCCACATAACAGGGATAAACAAATCACATACACAAATACAACAAACTCCTAAAAGCCCATTTTTAATCCACTTTACTACGTACTGGTCAAAAACGATACCTATTAAGAGCACTGTACACATCAAAAGGCTCATCATAATGACTGGATGCACACCTTGCATGTTTTCCACCTCTATATAATCCATATATTACATAGATATGGACATCCTTTACATTACATTCCTATTTTCTCCTATTTCATAATAAAGCTTTTTTAGTTTTTTTAATAAATAACTATGCTTAATCTGACTGGCTTTATAATAGTAAGTATAGTACTCAAGTAGTTCTGGCTCTATTGTATCTGAGAAGTTTGCAAGTGTAGCCGCCATTTCCTCATGGAGTGCAGTAATCTCATCAGCTAATACTTCTCTCTCCTCTTCTCTTTCTTCCATTTCTTGCTGTGCTCTACGTCTTTTTTCTTTCTTTGTCATGTGTTTTTCCTCCTTTGTTAGGAGTATGACCTAAGCCTATAAAAACTATTCACCCTATCTTTGAAGAAGTTGCATCACTTATTGAGGACGCTGATTAGCCTATGCAAGCATAGCAGTTGCTGCTTATGAAAAGAGTAATTCCTCTTGTTTTGTATCTTTTAACATATCCCTAAGTTCTTGTGTATTAGTATAAGAAGTTATAACATCAATCATTTTCTCATCTCAATTTTCCTACTATATATGTCGGTTAAATGTTTCCCTGGCTTTAACCCTTTAAATAAGCATAAGAATTTTACTTTTTGTATATATTATTAGCAGGTTAATAATGGGCATCTTAGTTGCAAAATAAAATGATTTATCTTATAATGTGTCTATTAAATTTTGCTAACTTTTATAAATAATTCATCTTTTTTAATTAAACTATGAGGGTAAGCAGATTTACACATTATTTTTTATGAATTTAGGAGAGTGATTTAAAATTGGATTCGGTACTGTTGGTACAACTTGTAGTTCTTGTCATTTTACTAGTAGGCTCAGCCTTTTTCTCAGCATCTGAGACTGCCCTTATGGCTATTAGTAAAATCGATGCTCGCCATATGGTGGATCAAAACATTAAAAATGCAAAACTCGTAAGCAAGCTCGTAGAAGATCCTAATAAGTTATTAGGCGCTATCTTAGTAGGAAACAACATAGTTAATATCGGCGCTTCTTCCCTAGCAACTGTTATTGCAACAGATTTATTTAAAAGTGCTGGTGCTGGAATTGCAACAGGCGTAATGACTATCTTAGTCCTTATCTTCGGTGAGATTACACCAAAGTCTTTATCTACACAAAAGACTCAAGAAGTAGCTTGCTTTGTAGCAAGACCTATCTCTATATTAGTTGTAACCTTTAATCCTATTGTTAAAGTCCTTATGTTTATTTCCAACCTGATTATCAGAATTTTTGGTGGTAAAATTGATACGAGCAAGCCTTTCATTACAACAGATGAGCTTAAAACCATTGTTACCGTAAGTCATGAGGAAGGCGTCCTTGAACAGGAAGAAAAAGAAATGATTTACAACGTATTTGGTTTTGGTGATTCTTATACAAAAGATGTTATGATTCCCAGAACTGATATGATAGCGGTTGATGCAAATGCTACATATGAGGAGATTATCGATTTATATAAACAAGAACAGTTTTCACGTATGCCTGTTTATCAAGAATCTCACGATAACATTATCGGTGTTATTTACATGAAAGACCTTCTTTTAAAACAATTTAATAAAGAAGATTTTATAATGGCTGATTTTTTAAGAGATGTTTACTTTGTTCATGAATTCAAACGTATTGATGAACTGTTCAAAGAAATGCGTTCTAAGAAAATTGGTATGGCAATCGTTGTGGACGAATACGGCGGTACTTCTGGTATTGTAACTCTAGAAGACTTGATTGAAGAAATCGTGGGCGACATTGATGATGAGTACGATATGACTGAAGATAGTTTTGTAAAAGTTAATGATAGAGAATGTCTTGTAGACGGTTCCTTTAGAATTAGCGACTTTAACGATGAATTAGGCCTTAACATCTCATCTAACGAGTTTGACTCTATAGGTGGTTTCATCATTGGTCTTCTTGACCGCTTCCCTGACGAAGGTGAAGTCGTAACTTTTGAAGAACTTACTTTCAAAGTAGAAGAAACGATGAATAATCGTATTAATAAATTAAGAGTAACCTTATCAGATACAATAGATGAACAATTACTAGATGAACAAAAAGAAGATTAAGCCCTCAGGCTTAATCTTCTTTTTGTTTTAATCCATTTATTACTCACTGCATAGATTATAAGTCTATATTAAACTGTTTCTGCAGGGAGATTCCCTAAGTTATTGGATTCGTCTCCATCTGCTAATGAACGTAAGTAAGGTGTGCCTGCTTTAGAAGTAGATACCCCTACATGTTGCAACTCATTATTCATAGCCATTTGAATAGCTTGCTCGCAAGAGACTCTGTTCCCATTTGAAAGCTCATAGCCGACTACATCTCCACCCTGTTTGAGAAGTTTTGTAATGCTTTTGGCATCTGCTCCACCTTCTGAAACAATACGATTTGTATTTTGTGCTAAAAACTCTGTATTGCTTTCTGTTGCTGCTTCCACAGTATGTGGATGCCCTTCTACAAGTTGACCATTAATAATTTGGTTGTCATGTGGCTCGTTTGCACTATTGTATTGTGTAGTATCGTTCATACCAATCACCTCAATATTAGTATGGATGACTATTTAACTTTTATACTACTTTCTTTTGAAGTTAGGGAAACCAAACGCAATGGCTAATAATCCACAGATTCCCATAAGCATCGGATAGTAAATATATGGTAAAAGTTCCATTGGCGAAACAGCTGCAAGTCCTGCTGCTGCTAAGATTTGTGCACCATAAGGAATCATTCCTTGCCAGCAAGATGAGAAAATATCTAGCAAACTTGCTGTACGCTTTGGATCAATATCATACTCATCCGCTATATCTTTAGCTAATGGTCCTGCCATTACAATGGCTATCGTATTGTTAGCTGTACAAAGGTCTACAAGACTTACCAATGCAGCGATTCCAAATTCTGCACCTTTCTTACTTCTAATGCACTTCTTGATCGTATTAAGTAAGAAGTCGATTCCACCATTATGTTTGATTAGAGCAAGCGTTCCCCCTATGACAATAGAAAGCATTGCTAAGTCTTCCATTCCCATCATACCGTTTCCTGCCGCTTGCATAAATCCAAAGAAATCAAATGAACCATTCAGCATCCCAATAATACCTGCAAAAACAGTCCCACCTGCTAATAATATAAATACATTGACGCCTAAAAGTGCACCTACTAGTACTCCAATGTAAGGTATAACTTGTATGAAGCTATATTGGTATACACCTTGCATACTTCCTTGATACCCTTTTGTTAAAATAATTAATATAATAATGGTAATAATCGCTGCTGGTAGTACAATGAAGAAGTTCGTTTTGAACTTATCCTTCAATTCACACCCTTGTGTTCTAACAGCTGCAATAGTTGTATCTGAAATCATAGAGAGGTTATCTCCAAACATCCCTCCACCTATAATTGCACCAATAATAAGTGCTACCGGCATACCTGTTTCTTGTGCAATTCCCAGACCAATAGGTGTAAGTGCTGTAATTGTGCCTACAGAAGTCCCCATTGAAATAGAAATAAAACATGCAATGACAAATAGTCCTGCTACTAATAAATGTGTAGGTAATATAGATAAGCTAAGTTGTACAGTAGACTCTACCGCCCCCATAGACTTTGCTACATTACTAAAAGCTCCAGCTAACAGGAAAATCATACACATTAAAATAATGTTGCTTTCCCCAGCACCTTTACAAAAAATCTCTATCTTTGTTTGCATACTTTCTTTACGATTTAATAGAAGTGCTACTGTCGCGGCAATTAAAAATGCTACAAGTACTGGCATTCTATAAAAATCTTGTGTTGCTATCCCTGTCCCAAGAAAAAGTATTAAGAAAATCCCTATTGGCAAAAGGGCAAGGGCATTGCTTTTTTTTGGCTCCTTTGTCATCTTCAGTCTCCTTTGATTATGTAAATTTACTCACCATTATACATTACTATACAATCACCTTATATTTCAATATATAATTTTTGCAAGTGATACTTTAATAAAGTAAGCAAATAGAACAATTTTCTCTCTATAACTGTATAAACTATGAAAACAACAAATATTTCAACAACAAAAAAGCAACTATTTAGTAAGCCTTCTCTCCTAAATAGTTGCTTCTTCTGCCTTTACTTAGAATAAATGCCACGTTAAAATAAGCATACCAAATACAATAGAAACCATAGCCATAAGCTTAATAATAATATTGATAGCCGGCCCTGCCGTATCTTTAAAGGGGTCACCTACCGTATCCCCTACAACTGCTGCCCTATGACTATCCGAACCCTTTCCACCTAAGTTGCCTTCTTCAATATATTTCTTCGCATTGTCCCAAGCACCACCAGAGTTTGCCATCATCACAGCCAAAATAAATCCTGTTGTCGTGGCCCCTGCTAACAATCCCGCTACACCATTAGGTCCTAGTAAAAATCCAACAACTAAAGGTGTCCCTATTCCTATGAGCGCTACCTTAATCAATTCCTTTTGCGCTGCCTTTGTACAAATATCTACACATGATGCATAGTCTGGGTCAACCATGCCTTCCATCAGACCTGGAATTTCCTTAAATTGTCTCCTTACTTCTACAACTATTTTACTAGCTGCATTGCCTACTGCATTCATCGTAAAAGCTGCAAAGACAAAAGTCGCCATACCTCCTACAAACAATCCAATAAGTACTTGAGGATTAAGTAAGGATAAGTTAAATGCAAAGTCTATGCCATTTTCTTGTATCAATAATTCTATAGAATCTTTATAGGCTGCAATAAAAGCCAAGGCTGTAAGTGCAGCTGAACCAATTGCAAACCCTTTCCCTGTAGCTGCTGTTGTATTGCCCAATGAATCAAGTGCATCTGTTCGCCTACGTACTTCTGGATCAAGGCCTGCCATCTCCGCAATGCCTCCAGCATTATCTGCCACAGGCCCATAGGCATCTGTTGCAAGTGTAATACCTAATGTAGACAACATCCCTACTGCTGAAATAGCAATTCCATATAACCCTAAACTAAAGTTTTGCATCCCACCTGCTAGAAGAAAACTTGCAATGACTGAAATACCTACAATAATAACCGGTACTGCTGTAGATAACATGCCTACTGCTAATCCAGTAATAATAACCGTTGCAGAACCAGTAGCAGAAGACTCTGCAATATGCTTAGTAGGTTTATAACTAGAATTAGTATAATACTCTGCAAAAAAACCAATTCCTATTCCTGCTACAAGACCACTAATAATAGAGAAGTAAATCCCTATATACGCCTTACCTAATACGCCTGTTACAATGAAATAAGATACAGCTACAATAATAACTGCAGCTACATACACACCACGTCTTAAAGCGCTTAAAAGTTTCTTCTGAGAAACTTCTTCTCCTGTTTTCACAAAGCAACTTCCAATAATAGAAGCAATGACCCCTGTAGATGCCACTACTAGTGGAATCATAACACCACTTACAGAGAGCCCTGCTGATACTGCTAATACACAAGAAGATAGCACTGCCCCTACATAAGATTCATATAAATCTGCGCCCATACCAGCTACGTCACCTACATTATCGCCTACATTATCTGCAATAACAGCCGGATTACGTGGGTCATCTTCTGGGATACCTATTTCTACCTTTCCTACTAAGTCAGCGCCCACATCTGCTGCCTTAGTAAAAATTCCACCACCTACTCTTGCAAAAAGGGCCATAGTTGAGGCACCCATACCAAAGGTTAACATGGTAGAAGTAATGTGTACGATTCTCTCGGCTACAGGCAATGCCTTATAATACCAATCCAATATATAATACCAAATACTTAAGTCCAAAAGACCAAACCCAACAACAACAAATCCCATAACAGCTCCACTTGAAAATGCCACTTTAAGTCCCTTATTTAAGCTCTTCGTACACGCTGTAGCCGTACGGCTATTAGCCAACGTAGCAATTTTCATTCCAATGAAACCACTTAACCCTGAGAACATTCCACCTGTAATAAAAGCAAATGGTACAAAAATAGAAACAAAACCTAGGTATCCTAATATAAGTAGTAGTACAAACATACCTATAAAGAATATGGATACGCCTTTGTACTGTCTCCGTAAATAAGCATTAGCACCGATGCGTATTTTCTTTGCAATTTCCTTAACTTCTTCCGTTCCCTCTTCCATCTTATAGACTTTAAATCCTTTGTAAAAAGCAAATACCAATGCCAATACTGCACCAATAGGTGCTAGTACCATTAAATCCATATCAACCCCTCCTATTAATTTACAATAATATGGATATCTCTACTCTATTTTTATGCTGAGTTTTTATAAATATATCTATTTCTAATACCAAGAATTAAATCTTTACTTAAGGATTTACTCTACAAACTTCTTCTAATAGTTTATAATAATAACGGTTAAACTAGATTTATATAGACACATTGGAGGAATGACCGTGTTCAAAAACAAATTCAACCTAGCTAAATATAGTATATGGTTTCTGTTGTTCTGCTTAGGTTTTTTCATTCTATACAAACCATTAAGTACCGTGCAGTTAACTCCTATTTTAGATACTTTAAGACATACTAACTTCTTACATATGTGCATTCTTTTTGTAGGTGGACTTCTCGTCGTGTCCTTTTCTACACTCTACGACCTTATTGTGTGCCGTGCTTTTAAGCTTAACTTAAAAACCTTAGACATCTTTAAAATCTCTTGGATTGCTTCGGTTGCCCTAGACTTTGCTTCATATAAAGATAGAAGAAAAGGAAGCTTGCGCTATCAACTTTATTGCAGTGAAGGCGTGGATGCTCAGAAAGCTCGCTTCTTAGATTCTTTAAAAAATATGCTACTTTTCAATGCAGAAGGTGCACTCCCTATTACCTTTAAATTAAACTTCATCACACGTGCTAAACTAATGTTCGGCATTACAGCCAGATGGACGGTTACAGGATTGTTCTTCTGTTTAATCTTTACACTCTTTGGAGTTCCCTTTGAAACACTCCAAGTACTGTTTGTGTTTGGATTTTCTATTTTTCTTTCTACAGTAAGCCTGATTCCCTATGGCCTTGGCATTTTTGAATTAATTAGCTTAATTCTGCTTTTAAGTCTAGGTTATGAAGCACAAGACATTACATTAGTCCTTATTACCTTTAGGATTTTCTACTCGCTTATTCCTTGGGTATTAACCTGTTTTATCTTGGCACTTGGCCCAAGTGAAAATCAAAAAAGCAAGTTAACAAAAGGTCAAAAACAACTGGTAAACTTACTTAGTGTAAAATCCTTTGCAACCCTTATTTTCTTTGCAGGTAGTTTACTCGTTCTTTCTGCTTCTTTGCCTGAGGAGAATGTGCGCATAAGTCTCGTTCATCTCTTGTTTTCTTTAGATTTTATGAAGGTATTTCGCTTAAGTACTATGGGCGTAGGCTTGGTCCTACTCATCTTATCTAAAGGGATTTGGGATAAAGTACGTTTTGCTTACAGTATTACGCTATTTACTCTAGTAAGTGGCAGTTTGCTAGCACTTTTAAAAGGGCTTAATATAGAAATAGCTTGCTTACTCATCTTAATTGCCTTTTTACTCGCTCCTGCTCAGCATATCTTTTATAGAAAAGGTTCCCCTCTTGGCTTTAAGAAAGTAAGTTTGTACTTTGTTGCAACCACTTTAGTAAGCTTTATATATATCTTAGTGTACAATGGCCTTACTCATTCTAAACCTAGCCTAGTCTTAGAGTCTCTAACCGACTTCTACTTATTAGATACTGTTATATTCGTCCTCTTTATGTTGATTAGTGCACTCCTTCTGAATGCACTCTCCATTAAGCGTACAGACTTCCAGTACCCTACAGATGAAGACCTTATAGAACTTGAAACTTTCTTAAAGCAATACGAAGGCAATGCCATGACTCATCTTTTATTCTTAAAAGATAAGTGCTTCTTCTATACTTGCGACCACCAAGTTCTTATAGCCTATCGCCCTTACAAAGATAAGCTAATGGTACTAGGTGACCCTATAGGAAATCCAAAATGTTTCAAAGAAGCGGTCAATCACTTTAGGCTATTTGCTGACCAATACGATATGATTCCTATCTTCTATGAGATTAATGAAGATAATTTACCTATTTACCATGAGAATGGTTGCAAGTTCTTAAAGCTTGGAGAAGAAGCAGTTGTAGACCTAAAGACATTTACTTTAGCAGGGAAAAAAGGTGCACCTCTACGTACTATTAAAAACAAAATGAGCCGTGGTGAACTTACCTTTGAGCTTCTCCAGCCTCCACTCTCACCAGATATGATGACTAAACTTCATGCCATCTCAGAACTCTGGCTTGAGGGGCGTTCTGAAAAAGAGTTCTCACTAGGTGCATTTGAGGAAGACTATATCAACCGTGCACCTATTGGTATCATCAGTGTAGGTGATGATCTTGTAGGCTTTGCAACTATTATGCCTCTTTATACTACACATACTATTTCTCTAGACCTCATGCGCCTTATTCCAAATCCTCCTAATGGTTCTATGGATGCGCTCTTTATAGGCCTTTTAGAGTGGGCTATTGAAGAAGGCTATGACTCCTTTATTCTTGGTAAAGCTCCTCTTTCTAATGTAGGCATTAACCAATTTGCAACAGCTAAAGAAAAAATGGCTAAATACATCTATGAATATGGAAACAAGATTTATAGTTTCAAGGGCCTTCGTAAGTATAAGGAAAAATTCTATCCTGAATGGAAGAGCACTTATCTTGCTTATCCTAAAGGCACTCACTTACCAAGTGCACTTCTACAACTTACAAAAATGATTAGTGGCACAAAAGACCATTAAAAAGAGCACACTTATGACCGTTATTCTCTTATGAGAACAACGGTCTAAGTGTGCTCTTTTTAATGATTGTATACTTTATTGTTTGCTTAATCTATTCATCTATTTTTACTCACCTTGTTGACATTCTTGACGATAGACTTTGCTTAGTTCTATATAGTGTTCTGCAGATTCATAAAGCCCTTGTATTTGTGCTTCACTCAAAGTTTTAATTACCTTTGCTGGTGACCCTAATACAAGCATTCCATCTTCTATAATAGTACCACCTGTTACCAGTGCACCTGCACCAATAATGCAATGTTTCCCGATTTGGGCACCATCTAAAATAATGCTGCCCATACCCACTAGGGTATAGTCACCTATCGTAGCAGCATGTACGATGGCATTATGTCCTACTGTTACACCTTTTCCTACTCTGGTCCCTTGACTATGAGAAACATGTATGACTGCTCCATCTTGTACATTGGAGCCTTCTTGAATGACCACAGGCCCTACATCTGCCCTGATGACAGCATTATACCAAACACTGCTATGGGCTTCTATCTGAACATCACCTATAATGCTACTGCCTTCTGCTACAAATACTTGTTCATGAATTTGTGGCACCTTACCCAGTATGCTTTGTATCATTTTATCACCTATCTTCTTGCTATTTCTTGTTATAACTTTCTAGTGTCTTGACCTATTCCTTAGTCTATACCAAACTTATAGCCTACCCCCCATACTGTAAATACATACAGTGGGTCACGAGGATTTTCCTCTATCTTCTCACGTAACTTTCTGATGTGTACCATAACCGTATTAGTATTTTCAAAATAAGGCTGCCCCCATACACGTTCATATATGGTTTCTGTCTTAAAGGTAATACCCTTGTTAACCCAGAGCAACTTCAAAATCCCATATTCTGTAGGTGTAAGTGGAATCTCTATATTATTTTTATAGACCTTACCTGCTTCTAAGTCCATCATAAGTTCATCCTCTTCTAGAATGTTCTCCTTATTCTTAGAAAAAGCATTGAGCTTTGTTGCACGTCTTAGCTGTGCTTTCACTCTTGCCAATAACTCCAACGGATTAAAAGGTTTAGCCAAATAGTCATCTGCACCTACAGATAGTCCCATAATTTTATCAATATCCTCTGTCTTAGCTGATAACATAATAATGGGTACATTAGAAGTTTGACGGATTTGCATACAGGCATCAATACCATTTACCTCTGGCATCATCACATCCAAAATGATTAAATCCATTTCTACTTCTTTCACTACTTTTAAAGCAGCAAGTCCAGTCCCTGCTAAAACCACTTCATATCCTTCATTTCTTAAGTAAATGCCAACTAAGTCGCGAATTTCTTTCTCATCATCTACAACTAAAATTCTTGCTGTTTCCATTTTCTTCACCTCACTCTACAGCCTTGTGTAGTTTCACATTGAAACTAATCATATCTTGGTCTAACTGTGCCCATATTTTACCCTCATGCATGTCGACTATGTTCTTGGCAATGGCAAGGCCTAGTCCACTACCACCTGCCGTACTATTTCTAGAGCTGTCACTACGATAGAATCTATCAAAGAGTTTCTCTATATCTCCCTCTTTGATTTGATGACTTCTGTTTCGTACCGTTACATAGATGTACGCTTTTGTCTCTTGGATAATGACTTGTATCCTATTTCCTTCATCAGAATACTTAATGGCATTTTCGATTAAGTTCTCAAATACACGAGTCATCTTAAGTACATCTATTTGAGCATTCGTCTCTTTAGCTGCTACATGGTAGCTAATAGTAATAGACTTATCTTCTGCAAGTGGCATTAATTCCTCTGTTAACTGACTCACCAGTGTAGCTACAGACAGTGTTTCTTTTTTCAATTTAACTGACCTGTTACTCAGTTTGGTGTATTCAAATAAATCTTCAATGAGTATTTTTAAGCGTTCAGCCTTATTATAAGCAATTTCTAAGTACTTTGCACTCTCTTCTTCACTGGCTGCTTTATGCTCTTTTACGAGTCCTATATAGCCTATAACAGAAGTTAAAGGCGTTCTTAAGTCATGCGCAACATTGGTGATAAGTTCACTCTTTGTCTTTTCAGATTGTGCACGTTCTTTCATTTGTTCCTTTAACTCATACTCCATCTTTGTCATAGCACTTGCTACACGTGCAAGCTCATCTTCACCTCGTTTTTCAACCTCAAAATCTAAGTTTCCTTTAGAGATTTCTCCTAGGCAATATCCTAAGTATTCTACATATTTAATCTTAGTTTTAGTCCCTCTTAAGATAATATAGATAAAGATTATGGCACCTACTAAAAAGCTTAATACATCTGAACTATTAGAATAGCTTCCTTTTTCGATACCTGTAAGTACCGTGTTATTCATGACGTAGTAAACCTCTCCATCAATAATGACAGGATATAAGCTTGTTCTTTGTTCTTCCTCCAGCGCTTCACTAGAAGTAGCCGATTTTCTGATAGCTTCTAATAGATCAATGGTTCTAATAAAGTTGTCTCCATAAATAATGTTTCCCTTACTATCTATCAAAAAAGTCTTTGTGTCACTAGCATAACTAATACTCGAGTCTAGGCGCTGCAAGATATATTCCACAGCCGCTCTCTTATCTTGACTTTCTGATAAGCCCTGTATACTCATAAATTCTTCTAAAACTTGTTCTACTTCTTCTTGTACCCACTTATTTTCATCTATTAATCCCACCAGCTGTTGGTACAACTTTATAAGCTCTTCTTCTGATATATTTTGAAAGCTAGTTTTAACAGACTCTATAGCCTCGTTATAGCTAATATGGTTGCCTTCGTATTCTAGACTATTCATCTGGTCAAGTTGCTCTGCTAAATTATATATACCTATTTCGTCATTTTGAACTTCCTTTATTGTATCATATAGCCTTTGTAGGTCTATCCTTAGATTAAGGTTCACATATTCTAACTCATTAATTTGTCTTACAGCTTGTGCAAGCTTATTTTGCAACTGCTGATTAGCTTCTCTATAATCTAGATGTGTGTAATAACCTATATTAAAATTTCTTGCCATATAGTTTGTAAACATACCACCTATACTTGCTAGTATAAAAGCTACAAAAACCATCCATAATATTTGTAGCCTGATACTCTCTAAAACCTTCTTTTTATAGGTAGCATAAAGGGCGCAGCCTCTATTTTTCAGCTGCGCTCCTATTATTTTCACCTTAATAAATCGTTCTTTTTTTATCTTTGTTGTTTTTATCTTTTTCTCTTTTTCAAATCTTTTCTTGATGTTTTCACCCATCTTTTATCCCTCTCTATTTGGTAATATAGACGTTTCCATACTTAGACCCAATAAACATTTTCATAGCTTCATCTCCATAGTAGATTCTTCTTAATCCACTATTAATGTTTTCACTTTTCACATCAAAGTCTATAAATATATTTTGGTCTTCATAACTACCTTGATTTTCATACTCCCCTTCATACCCATCTGTTTGCTTTTTAATCTCAAATCCTGTAATACTTTCTGGAAGCACTGCATGTATATTTAACTGCTCTCCAAGGATTTCTATGCGTTTAGGTGTCGTTGTTGGATACAGTCTAACATCACCATACTCTCCCTCTACTGTAACATTTTGCATCATCCCCTTAAGCTTCACATCCATATTATACTCAGAACCATTCATCGTTGCATTATAAGGTGTACTACTATTAACGGTTACGCAACTAGTGACATTGGTCATATTCACGTCACTTACTTTACCATCAATAATTGTCTCCCCATACCCCCGATCAATATTGATTTTAGCTTCTAAATCACTTTCTATAATCAACTTACCTCCTGATGAGTTATGATTACTTTTCACATCTACCTGAGCGATTTGTCCTTTAAGTGTTGTATTACTTACGCCATCAATTTTAACTTGAGCTGGGGTATTGGAATGAATAAGTGCATTTCCTTGGTATGCTTTAATCTCAACATTAGTATATCCCCCTTTTAAATTAAGTTCTATCCTTTCTGCATCTATACTCAAATCTTTAATGTTTGCTGTAGACGCAAATTTAAAGGATTGCAAACCATGATAATCCTGTGCTACGACCTTTAAGGTATCCATATCTTGTTGAGGCATGTATACAACAAGCTCTTCATGCAAATTATTTGTAAAAATGTAAAGTTCTGAGCTTTGTACTTGTTTTAAGTTAATGTGAGAAGCATTCCCCTCACTGATTACCTCTAGTTCATACTTAGGCTCTGGAAACATCACACCATTTCCTGATGCTTCAAAAGTTACATAAGGCTGCCCTTCTGTAGGCATAATGCGCACAGGTACGTCTGATTCTATATAAAGGTTTTGAAGTGCCGTTGCCTTTAGTTCTTCTTTTTGGTTCATTTCAAATACTGTTTGGTTTGTTTTATACATTTCCCCTAATGTAACACCTGTACCCACTACCCCTATACCTACTAGTACTAAACATCCTGCTACAAAAAATTTTAAAGCTTTCATAAATTATGCCTCCTCTCTTTCTCTCTTAAGTTTTCTTTTTCCGCCTACAAATAAGTTTTTAATTCCAATAAAAATAAGACTAATGATACAACATCCAAGGCCTCCACCTCCGATAGCAATCAAACTTCCAAAGAAGAAAAGCATGCCAAGTGGTGCTATTCCTGCTGCTGTACTAAACCCTGCTACACCTAGTCCCAATATACCCATTCCTACAGCAAATACACTAAAGAACACACCCACTCCTATTACAAATAAGCTTGCTCCACCTAATAATACTGCAAACGGCAACCCCAATAGAATAGCTAAAGCAAGACCAATCCCACCAGCTAGTGATGCCCCAAACTTTTTCTTCTTTTTTCTAAACTCTTCTTTTTTAGTTGAGTTATATGATGCATAAGAAGTATCTTGCTTGTTAGTATGATTATCATATTTATTTTTCTCGTTATCTTTAACTTTCTCATTATTTTTAGACTGTTCATTATATCTAGCTTGTTCCTTGTATCCCTCTTGCTCTTGGCTAGGCCCATGCTGATAGCTAGAATACCCTGTGTCTTGGTAAACATCCTGCTGGATTTGATGCCCTTGATGATTTATTTCTTGTTCCGCAGGCTCCTCTTTAGATTCCATAGCAGGTTTTGTAATAGGCACTACAGCCATTTCTACCCCTTCTTCCCCCTCTATCTTTTCTCTTTTGAAGTCCTCATCGTCTAAGAGAGGTAAAAATTCCACATCTATAATTTCTGATAACTGATTTAATTTATCTTGTTCTTCACTCATCTTCCCTAGCTCCTTTTGTTTTTGATCTTATATACCTATCTTACCTCTAACTTCTTAATGTCCACACCTGTCAAAGCTTAAGATTTCTTAAGAACTTTATATTATTTTGTTAAATAAAAAAGAGGGATAACTTTATCCCTCCTGTCTTAATATATGACCTTTTCTATAGTTTTACTCATCACTCTATTACTTCAATACCTACCATCCTCATAAGGTACTTCGCATTGGTTGTTGTAGAATTCCCTTTTCTAAGCTTATAGTCAAAGTTAATGACATCCTCTCCATACTGTTCTTCAAAGTGATAATTAGCTACACCTTTTCCCTCACTCAATTGACACAGTTCCATGTCATGTGTAGTAATCGCACCAATACTACCATATTTACTTAGTGCTTTTACTACACTCATTGACCCTATGATTCTATCTCCTGAGTTAGTCCCTCTAAAAATCTCATCAATTAGGAAACACTGTTTACCCTTATCTCTCGCCAATTCTATAATTTCCTTAATACGCGTAAGCTCTGCATAGAAAGTAGAAATGCCATGACTTAAATCATCTCTTATACGCATAGAAGTAGCAAGGTTCATCTTACTACATTTAAATTGATCTGCAATAACAGGTGCCCCACTATAGGCAAGTACCAGACTAATACCCAACGTTCTCATAAACGTCGTTTTTCCTGACATATTAGAACCCGTAATAACAAAAATCTCATTCTTAAGATGGACATCGTTACATACGCGCCCATCTCTTTCTATAAGCGGATGTCCTAGCGCATCACCCTCTATAGATTGTCCTTCCTCTGATACCATAGGGAAGTGGGCATCTGGTTCAATATGTCCCAGTACACTTAAACTAATCAAACTTTCCACTTCACCTATTGCCTTTAAGTAGTCTTCTATATGATCTCCATAAGTTTGACGCCATTTTTCTGTCTTTAAAACCACTTGTAAATCCCAGACAAATAGACCATTCAAAAGAATAGCTACAATAGGTTGATAAGTAATATGAGCTAAATTACTAATGTGTTCTAATTCCTTCAAACATTGTAATGCATTTTTTTCACCATTAAATAAGCAGTCCACCTGCTCCTTTAAGTAAGGCGTCATAAATATTTTGTCTTGAATAACGTCAAGTATACCCACATACTCCTCAAGATCATACATCATACTCATAAGTAATTCCTTAACCTTACCTATACGTGGTATATAAAACATCACCAAACCATAGGTTGCTATAATCAGCATGGTGGTCAACGTTTTTAACCATCCAAAAGGCGTTAAGAAACTTAGTCCTACCATGGTTACAAGTATATATGGAAGCCCTTTAATCAGTTTCTTAAATGCTTTATTGTGTAAGAAACCTGACTCTTCTTTTGCATAGCTTAACAGTTTCTTAGGTTCCTCAATTGCCTTTTTACGCCTACTCGTTGCACCTTCAACTCTTTGACAAAAATCCAAATCATTAAGCAATTCTCCAATAGCCTTTTGTCGTGCCACAATGGTTTCTTCTTGAAAGTTATTACAAAGCAGTGACTCCGCTAACAACTGACGTCCATGCCAAGTATGGGTTGTATTAATTTTTTGAAACAAAGACTGTGGCCCCACAATATCTAAATCTAAAGCATAGGGATGGTCATCTACTGCAAACGCTTCACCCTTATCTCTAAACGCATGCCACTCTTTCGTCATACGCATACTATAACGCTTATTGACCTCTTCCATACTACTGTAGTACTCCATGAGCTCTTTTACCTTTTGGTGTTTATAGATAAAGTAGATAAAAGCAGCAAAAGAAGCCCCTGCACCTATCCAAAATAAAAGTTGCGAAGGACTCTTAACTATTAAGTAAGTCATATAGCCTGCTGCTACTAGCGCAATCATTCGCCAATTTGCAATCTGATTGTACTTCTTCTTTTCTACTTCCCATAGTTTATGGTATTTCTCTTCAAGTTGCTTAAATGGTACTTCCATGCTTATCCTCCTCTAATGACTTTCTGGACTCGTCAGTCTTTCTAACTCTTCTAAATACTTAATAGCCTCTTCATTACACGCCTTGCACATTTCTTGACTTGGTTGTAAGCCACTACACACTCTAGGTCTCTCTGGATGTCCAAATATTTTACACCTATTTTCTTCATCTAACTGAATACATCTAACACTTGCTGGTTTACCCTTTGGCATTCCCGGTATAGTTGATGAAATAGATGGGGCAATACAACATGCCCCACACTTTTGCCTACATTCCATGGCTACCCTCTTTTCTTTTATTCCTGCTCTTGATAACTAGAGGTTATACTCAAGCTGATTAGAATAAGGACACTAGCAATAAGTATAGCTACAACTAAGCTGCTTACTACATCTATCAATGCTTTATTTTGTATCATTTGTGTATAACCCTGCATAACCCATCTCACAGGTGAAAGATACGCTACTTTTTGAAGCCACATAGGTAAGAGTTCTATTGGCAGGAATAGGCCACTTAACATACATAAAGGTGTCACGCCTATCCCCATAATAAGATGATACACTGTACTTTTTTTGCTGATAGATAATACAAACAAGCTCACACTTATTGCAACGATACCAAGTGCTATTCCAATGAGCAGAAATTCTATACTATCCAAATTAAAGTCAATCTTGAAGCACTTCATACCAATAAGTTGGATGAGTAGTTGTGCAAATAGGATACTAAAAGCACCTAATACATGCCCAAGTACATACTGATATTTTCTAAGAGGTGCTACATTCATCCTCTCATATACACATAACTCTCTCTCCCTCATCATAGGACTAAATCCAATCCCTGCTGTAAGCAAGAATATCATCCCAAAGAATCCAAAACTTATGGTCATTGTCATAACCTTTTGCATTTCATTTTCTGCCCTAAGTGTGGGTTTTTGTTGTTGCACCGTTTCATACAGTACATTAAACTCCGCTTCATCCTTAGAAACGTGAATCAGTTGTGTAAGCTGTATAAGCTTACTGTGCAAAATACTTTTAAGTTGGTTTGTTTCCTCTCCTACGACAACAAGCTTATAGGGCATTTGATGATTTTTAAATGTCTTGTAACTATTATCATACGTCATCACAACACCTAAGTCTATGTCCTTTTTTATTAATGCCTCTTTAAGCATAGCCTCATCTTCATAAGTCACGCTCTCTACTTGGGCACGTTCTAACTCCTGCCTTACAACCTGAGTGATACCACTTGCATCTGTAGTATAAAATCCTATTTTTCCAAGTAGCATATTTTGTTCATTTCCAAAGAGCATTTGGGCACAAAGTGAAAGTCCGATAGGTACAAATAACAGTAAGATTGCCCATGGCCTAATAAAAAACATTCTTATATTATGCTTTGCTATTTTTAAAATTTGATTCATTGTACCTCCTCCTGTCTTTTAAGCTTAATAACAACTAATCCACCTAATATACCTAACACTCCCACTAAGTAAACCAGCAATACATCTCCATTGGAAAACCTTCCATACTGGACTAACTCTTCTAATGCTTCTATTAATGGTTTGATGGGCGAAAGCTGTGTAACATCCCCAAGTTCAAACATAGGCATCAACTTTCCACTTAGGATTGCTGATAAAGTAACTATGAGTGAAAGAATATTGCCCCCCATGTCTTCTTCCTTCACATACAGCCCAATAGTCATACCTAGAAGTGTTGTCATTAAACTAGCACCTATCAAAAGCCCTATACATCCTACCCACGCACTCATAAAATCTATATGGTAGATGATTTGATACACAACCATCCCTATAATGCCTGTAATACATATAATTAAGACACTCGTTGTGTACTCCATAGCAAAGAGTTTTCCTTTAGATAATGCAGCTGTAAAGGTACGTCTCCCTACCGCTTGCTTCATATATACCACTTGTTTAATACCAAAATTTCCACCTAACATAATTCCAAAAATAAGCATAGTTGCTACTAATGGTATCGTTATATCTGCCTTTACTTTAGACTCTATCACTTCTTCTGGAATAGCCATATCTATTCCTTCTACATATCCTGTTACTTGCCCTATACTATATGCCGTAGCAAACTCATCTATAAGATTAGCTAAGACAATCTCCTCCATCATTTCACCCTGTTGATTGACCATATAAATCTCTTGGGTGTCTTCATTCACTTCTATTACAAAATCTGCCTCTACTCCATCTTTGACACTTATACCTATTCCACTACTTTCCTCAACTTGTTTGAAATATGTGCCCAAAGTTTGCCCCAACAACCCTTTTTCCTGTTTCACACTCACTGAGAAATTTATTGACTTTTCTACGTCTTCCGTAAGCGTAAACATATTAACAAAAAGTACGGTCAATATAATAGGAAAAAGCGTCATAAGAAAAAGAATTGTAAAGTCTTTCAGTTTACGTTCTAAAATATTCATCCATATCGTCATGCCTTCATCCCCCTAATCTCTAAGTGCTCGACCTGTCAGGTTCAAAAATACATCTTCTAAGTTAAGTTCTTTCATATAGATATCTGTAATTTCTGCTCCTTCTTGAATAAGTAACGCTATAATTTGGTCTAGATTTGTCACTTCTCTTCTTGAGCAAATACTCACTGTATTCCCTTCAAAGTGTATACGTTCTACACCCTTTATACGAAGCAGTTGCTCTTCACTGATCTTAGACATATCCCTTACAGCAACCTGTAATACAGCACACTCCTCTATCATCCCAGCAAGTGTCTCTTTAGTCCCTATAGCGATAACATCGCCGCGGTCTATAATAGCAATACGATCACATAAGGCTTCTGCCTCTTCCATATAGTGAGTCGTATAGATAATTGTTGTACCTTTCCTCCTTAAGGTTTTAATCGCTTCTAAAATATAGTTTCTAGACTGGGGATCTATTCCTACTGTTGGTTCATCCATAATAACGAGTTCTGGCTCATGTACAATGCCACACGCAATATTAAGCCTGCGCTTCATTCCTCCCGAAAAATGCTTCGCCTTATCTTTTGCTCGCTCTTCAAGTCCTACAAACTTTAGGGCATTATAAACTTTTTCTTTTAGTACCTCTCCTTTAAAGCCATACAAACTACCGAAGAAACGAACATTTTCATAAGCTGTTAGTTCTTCAAAAATAGCCAATTCTTGAGGTACCACTCCCATCTTTCTTTTAATAATCATAGGCGCTTGCTCCAATGTTTTACCAAGAACTTTCACCGTACCTGCATCTTTTCTCTTTACCATACCTAAAATATTAATCAGGGTTGTCTTTCCCGCTCCATTAGGACCTAGTAATCCAAATATTTCACCTTGTTCCACTGTAATATCTATATGTTTCAGTGCTACTTTATCTTTAAAGCTTTTATACACACCTTTAAGTTCTACACAATTCATACTCTTTTCTCCTCGTTTCTTTGATAATTCTATTGTATGAAAAAAGAGTGCTACTTTTAAGTACTAAAAGTAACACTCTACTATGACTTTAGTCATATTATTTTTTTAAATAGATAATAGCAATTTGTGTACGATGTTTTAAATCCATCTTACTCAAAATAGAGGTTATATAGTTCTTCACCGTACCTTCAGATATGTATAGGCGCTCTGCGATTTCTTTATTTGAAAGCCCATTGGCAATTTCCTCAATAATCTCCATTTCACGTGTAGACAGGCCATAACTACTCCAGTCTGTCTTACTCTCTACATTCATTTCACCCATGCTTTTTAATACATCTGGATGAAATACACTATTCCCACTAGCTACTGCTCTAATAGCATGAACAATATGTTCTGGCGTACTATTTTTTAGAATATACCCATCTGCTCCATAGTGGAGTGCACTCTTAATCAAATCATCTTCATCAAAAGTAGTTAAAACTAAAAACTTCTCTGTACGACTCACTAGACTTTTTTGCTTCAATACCTCTATTCCATCCATAATAGGCATACGTAAGTCTAGCAATACTAAATCTACTTGATTTTGTTTCAAAAAGTCTAGGCAACCTTTTCCACTTGCTTGAGTGCCTACAACTTCTATCCCTTCATATGTAGATAAAATCACCTTGAGACTTTCTCTAATCAGCATATCATCATCTACAATTAATACTTTTATCATGACTTCACCTCTTAATCAACATAATGGTCTCAAATCCATTTTCTGTATTTACAATAATCTTTCCACCTATCCCCAACGTTCTTTCTTCTATTCCTATTAGCCCCAATCCATGTCCAACAGGTTGCTTGACTACACCATTATCCTTAAATACTACTTTAATGACTTGATGCATGACTTCAATTCTGACCTCAAATTGATTTGCTGACGAGTACTTCATAAAGTTGGTTAAGGTCTCCTTTAAGTTCTCATGAATAGCAAACCATACTTCAAGTCCTACACTTGCTAAGTCCCCTTTATACAGCAAATCACTTGTAATACCTGATTTTTCCTTAAAGTCTTCAAGTATTTCTTTAACTTGGGTTAATCCATTTTCACTCGTTGCCGGCTTTAAATCCTTTAATGTAAATCGGATTTCTTCCATCCCATCTCTTAACCCCTCTATAACACGGTTCAAAAGTTCTAAGCCTTTAGTTTGGTCTTTAACTAAAATGAGCTTTATCGCTTCAAGTTGCATGACATTGCCTGCTAAGAGATGACCCATCTTATCATGTAGCTTCTGTGCTAACTGATTACGCTCGGTTACTTTTGTGATATAAGCCATCTCTCTCTTTTCTTTTTTAGTATGCTCTAATGCACGCCCCAAGTTACTTACTTTCCCCATCAGTTCTGTATTCTCTTTTGTTAACTGCACAAGCTTCATTTTGTCCCAATAAGTGGACAAACTTGTTACTATTAATATCCCATAGATAAACCAGTTTGCAAGTATCTCTTTGTAGCCTATTAGAATCATACTCACTCCAATCATGATTAATACTACATTTTCTAGCCAACCTCTCTTAAAGCAGCTGTACTCCATTAATGCGAGCACGAGTGGAACAATGAGTAATATGTATCCTACGCCTACTAGACTCCCTAAATAAACTAAGTCGACTATTATTAGGGTCTTTGCAACTTTAGGATTTTGAATCATTTGACTAGATAAGTAGAAAATAAGGTGGATACATAGTATGGCTACTATTTTTCCTACTTGCAAATCTGCCTCCAATAATCGTTGTCCACAGTATAGTGCGGTTAATCCATTCAAAAAGATAGCTCTTTGTTTCATTCTATTCTCCTATGATTATACTAAAAAAGGAGCTATCACAAAACGAATCGATTTATGATAACTCCCTATTTCTATCTACATTTCACGTCTACCTTGAAGTGCACGAGATAAAGTGATTTCATCTACATACTCTAAATCCCCACCTACTGGTACCCCATGTGCAATACGGGTTGTCTTAATCCCCAGAGGTTTAAGGAGTTTACTTACATACATAGCTGTTGCTTCACCCTCAATATTAGGGTTTGTTGCAACAATTACTTCTTCTATTTGCTCTTTTTGGATACGTTCAAGTAATTCTTTAATCTTAATGTCACTTGGCCCTACACCCATCATAGGTGAAATAGCACCATGTAGAATATGGTAAAGACCTTTGAATTCCCTTGTACGCTCATAAGCTGCCATATCTCTTGAGTCTTCTACCACCATTACTTGATGTTGGTTGCGCATTTCATCCTTACAAATTGGACATATTTTGTCATCTGTAATGGTACAACAACGCTCACAATAACTAATGTGCTCTCTAGCATCAACAATTGTAGCTGCTAAATGCTGTACTTTATCCCTTGGTAAACTGATAATATGAAAAGCGAGTCTCTGTGCAGACTTTGAACCTATACCCGGTAATCTTGAGAGCTCTTCAATAAGAGCAATCATCTTATTCCCATAGTAGCCTTGCACTAGAATAAGCCTCCTGTTGGCATTCCGCCTGTTAATTTACCCATTTCTTTTTGGCTAAGTTCTTCTGCTTGACGCATTGCTTCATTAACAGCTGTAAGCACTAAGTCTTCTAATGTTTCAATATCATCTGGATCTACTACTTCTGGTTTAATTGTAATAGATTTGATTTCTTTGTTTCCTGTAGCAACAACTTGAATCATCCCACCACCTACTGTAGCAGTTACTTCAGTTTCACCAATTTTAGCTTGTGCTTCTTCCATTTGTTTTTGCATTTTTTGTGCTTGTTTCATAAGTTGTTGCATGTTAGGCATTCCGCCACTAAATCCTTGTCTTGCCATTGTGTAATCCTCCTAATTTATGGTTTCTATTTTATAATTTATTTTAGAATAAATATCTCTAAGCGTTCCACTAATCGACTCCGTTACATCATTTTGTTCCATCTTTGTCCCATGAGTCTCTTTGACCTTTGATTCATAATGTCTAATATCAATCGGAACTACCTTCACTTCTTTTTGCATGGTTTGATTGATAAATTTACGTACTTCTTCAATATGTGAGTTAATACTTGGTTCCATATTAATACCATGTACAATATAGAAGGTATCTCCTTCAATAAGACCTGGTGAAGTTGACTTGAACACAAGCTTTGCCGCTGTTCCAAGCTTCTCCTTGATACCATCCCACTTACCTATAAGTGCTTTGATATCTTCTGGCACCGCCTCTGGCAATCTAGTTGGAACAATTTCTTTTTCCACTTTTTGAGGTGCTGCTTGATGTATGACTTGAACCGGTTCACGTGCCTCTAACTTCTCAAGCTTAGCTTGAAGTGCCATCAGCTTTTCTTCGAGTCCACTGGATGCTTCATCCACTACAGCCTCACTTAGTTTAAGTACTGTTACTTCAAGTAAAATACGCTGATTAGAAGCTACTTTCATCTCTGAATCCAGCTCAGAAAAGACTTTAATATATTGCATCAAAGCATGCACATCTAGCCCATCAGCTTGCTCCTTAAGACGTGCAATATATTCCTTGCTATAGTCTAACACACTCGTATCACCCTGTGTAGTCTTTACAACTAATAAATTGCGTGCATGACCTAAAAGATCCAGAGCAAACTGTCTAATGCTTCGTCCTTGTGTGTTGACCGCTTGAACCACTTCTAGTGC
Organism: Niameybacter sp.; assembly: GCF_036655075.1. Lineage (NCBI taxonomy): Bacteria > Bacillati > Bacillota > Clostridia > Lachnospirales > Lachnospiraceae > Niameybacter > Niameybacter sp. The sequence goes on from NZ_JAVVQU010000005.1 coordinate 69,580, forward strand.
CTTCTTACTGTCATAAGTTCTAAAGGCCTCTATCATATCAAACAAATAGTGTGTATCCACTGCACCTACTAAGTACAAGACCTTATCTACTGTAATATGCTCATCAAAATAGAAAGAAATACACTGCTCTAATATACTTAAAGCATCTCGCATTCCGCCATCTGCAAGCCTTGCAATATAACTTAAAGCGTCATCTTCTATTTCAACTTTTTCTTCTCCCATATACTCGTGCAAAGTATCTTGTATATCTACTGCCGGAATACGTTTAAAGTCAAACCTCTGGCATCTAGACAAAATGGTTACAGGAATCTTTTGCGGGTCTGTAGTTGCTAGTATAAAGATAACATGTGCCGGTGGTTCTTCTAGAGTTTTAAGTAATGCATTGAATGCACCTGTTGAGAGCATATGGACCTCATCTATAATATAGACCTTATACTTCCCTACAGCAGGACTATATTTTACTTCCTCATTAATCTCACGTATATTATCAACACCATTATGAGATGCTGCATCAAGTTCAATAATATTAATGCTACCGCCATCTTCTATTTGCTTACATGCCTCGCACACCATACAAGCTGAACCATTCACAGGCTCTGTACAGTTTACTGCTCTTGCAAAGATTTTGGCAATGGTCGTTTTTCCCGTCCCTCTACTCCCTGTAAAAAGATAGGCATGAGAAATACGACCTGTTTTTATTTGGTTTTGTAAAGTTCTTACAATATGTTCTTGTCCCACAACTTCATCAAATGTTCTAGGTCTATATTTTCTATACAGTGCTAAATAACTCATAGCCTATTCCTTTCTCAATCTGGTATGATTTTCTTTCTATATTATACCACAAAATCCTATTTTCTAAGAGCCTCATCATAGGCTTCTTGTTTAAATCCTACTAAAACAGTGTCTTCTGTTACTAGAATAGGTCGTTTGATAAGCATACCATTAGACGTAAGTAGCTCTACAGCCTCTTCTAATGAAAGTGTACTTACTTGATCTTTCAAGTTCATTTCTTTGTAAAGTTTACCTGAGGTATTAAAAAACTTCTTAATTTCTAGGCCACTTTTATGAATCCAAGCAGTAAGTTCTTCTACCGTTGGCACTTCTTCTACAATATGTCTATCTTCTATTTCTATGTTTTGGCTTTTCAAATAGCTTAATGCCTTTTTGCAAGTTGTACACTTAGGATATTCTACAAATAATACTTTCATGAAATTACTCCTCTTATTTTTATTTATTTTGTCCCCTCTTATTAGTCCTACGTATATACTAATATATAGCTTCGACTTTATAAAGCTTCTCTATTTTTAATTTAAATCGAAAAGAGGTGAACTTATGTCTCATATTCTTTCTGAATCTGTTATAAACCATGCTATTATAAATGAGCAACTTACTATTAAATTAGAAGAACCTCCAAATAATAACCGATGGGAATTAGAACTTCCTCCACATTTTCAAACCATCAGAAGTAGTTATTCTCCTATAAAAAACTCTTTAATACGCCAATGGATTATTATTCCTACTATGCACGGTGAATATACCATTAATTGTCACTGCCGAAGGTTATGTTGTGGACGACCTATTTTAAAAACAGTAACTTTTAAACTTATTGTACATTAATATCTCTGCATATAAAAATAGCCCCTAAAAGGTATATACCTTTAGGGGTGTATTTATATATATATCATTTATTTACTTTTTAAATCCGTGCACTCAGCTTCGACAATAGCCCATAAGCGTGACCCTAGTAGTTAACTCCGACTAGGCACTCTCACGGCACATAGAGCGTGCTCCCTTAGTGCTGCTTCCTTCCGGACCTGACACGATTCAAGAGTGCCTATTGCGTAAGACCTAATCATCAACATCACTTGCTAAGGGCAGACCCTACAAGATACTGCCTCGGCTAGAGCATCACCCCTGCTACAGCGGGTTGCAGGTACAGGGCACCGCTACTTCCCCGGCTAGCACGGAAAATGGTTGACATATGAAACTGTCACGTATTTAGTATAACGGCTTTATGCCAATGTGTCAATGCCCCTATTCTCCTAAAACTGCTAAGAAGCGTCCATAATGGTTACTTGCAATTACTTTAAATAATTCAATTGTACATTTAACAGCTGTTCCTGCATCAAAGTTGCCTTCATGCGCATGGAAAATAGTAGATGTCATAACTTGTCCCGTTGGAGTAAGTACATATTTTACTGTTGGATACTCAAAATGAATTTGGTTAATAACCTCTAGCATAGCTGCTCTTTTATCTTCTGGCACTTCGCTTACGATAAGAGATTGCATTGTCACATAGATTGAATCATCTATAATAAACATAAATTGCTTTTTATCTTCTTCTCTTACAGGATACATACTTCTAAAAAGTATAGCATGTTCCTTTTCTTCTTCCTTAAACATATTTACGCCATCTGTTTCAATAAGAAAATCTCTAAAAATTCTTGCCTTCTTATGTTTTGCGGTAACGTTCATCGAAGTTTCCTCCATTCATTTTTTAGAACTGCATCTATATTATACCATTTTTTAAACAACTCTCCAATTACTTTTTTTGACGCATTTTTTTAAAGTATAGCTTTAAGAGGTCCGCACTATCTTCTGTACATACATCCCTTATCACTTCACACCGATGATTAAGTGCTTCAAGTTCTAAAATGTTAAGAACAGAGCCTCCAAATCCTGCCTTAGGGCTACTTGCGCCATATACAACTTGTGGAATACGTGCCTGTACAATAGCACCTGCACACATTGGACAAGGTTCTAATGTAATGTAAATTGTACAATCTTCTAGACGCCAATCCCCTATATGCTTACACGCTTCATCTATAGCTAGAATCTCTGCATGTGAAAGGCTATTTTTGTCCGTGTTTCTCCTATTACAACTTTTAGCAATTACCTCTCCATCGTGCACAATGACTGCACCTATAGGTGTTTCATCTAATTCATAGGCTTTTTTTGCCTCTTCTAATGCCATTTGCATATATTTAATATGTTCTTCCATTTCTTTACCTACCTTGTCATTTCTTTCATTCTATTCTAGTTAAAAATGTATATTTTGTATAGACCTGCACAAGCTAACTACATTATTTCTAAAAATCAGGTGGTAACTCATGAAACTAACTTCTAACTTACAAGATAATCTACACCAATTACATGCCATTTTACCTATTGGTAAAAGCTTTGATATTCTTGAGAAAGTTTTATATATCCACGGTCGTACCTTTTATCTCTATTTTATAGATGGTTTTGCTAAAGATACAAACATAGAATATATTCGCCGAGATATTTTTGCTCTTCCTCAAGAAACAATAGATAAAATTCATACTGCCGAAGACCTTATTCGTCACGGTATTAGTTCTATTGAAGTTTCAACTGAAACAGATATAAATGAGCTGGTTAAAGCGCTTTTAGCTGGACAAACTATCTTACTTTTTGATGGCTCTAGTTCTGCTGCAGTTATTGACTTACGTACTTATCCTACTCGTGGCATTAATGAACCTGAAAAAGAAAAAACAATACGCGGTGCCCGTGATGGTTTTGTAGAAACCATTGTATTTAACACATCTCTCATTCGAAGACGAATCAGAGACCCTCACCTCATATTTGAGATGATGAATATTGGTAAAATTTCTAATACCGATGTGGCAATTGGCTACTTGAGTAATAAAGTAGATAAAAAAGTTTTAAAAAAGGTGAAAGACATGCTCTCTCATCTTCAAATTAATAGTCTCACTATGGGTGACCAAACACTTATTGAAAGTGTCAATAACGAAACATGGTTTAACCCATTTCCTAAAGCACGCTATACAGAACGTCCTGATGTTGCAGCTGCTCAAGTTGCAGAAGGTAAAATTGTTATTTTAGTCGATAACTCACCTACGGCTATCATTGTGCCTACTGGTATCTTTGATTTTTTACAAGATGTTGATGACTATTACGTACCTATTCTAACAGGGAACTATTTACGCTTCGTACGCCACATTATCTTCTTAGTCAACCTCTTTTTGACACCTGCTTATGTCCTTATTGTTCAACATGAATCCATGATTCCATCTTCACTATCTTTTCTCTTGCCCGATGATCCGTTAAATGTGCCCCTTTTTATACAGTTCCTAGCTCTAGAAATTGCTGTAGATGGGCTTAAAATTGCCTCACTCAATACACCTAGTTCTCTCGGCACTTCGCTTTCCGTCATCGGTGGTCTTATTTTAGGTGAGTATGCAGTTAAAACAGGATGGCTCGTCCCTCACAGCATTTTCTATATGTCCATCGTTGCCCTATCTAGTTTTACTCAGCCTAGTATTGAACTCAGTTATGGCATTAAGTTTATGCGTATTTTAATGCTTTTAGGCGCTGGACTATTTGGAACTTGGGGATTTGTTATTGCAATTATTCTTGACTTTGTCCTCCTTGCAACAACTAAATCCTTCAGTGGTCAGCCTTACCTCTATCCACTCCTTCCTTTCAATTGGTCAGCACTTCGTACTCTTATTTTTAGAACCTCTGTACAGAACAAACAAAATGTAAATAAACATTAATATCAACTATCTATTAATACACTCTTTCAAATGTTATACTTTAGTTAAACCTAAACATTTGAAGGAGTGTATTTTATGTCAAAATTCAAACTCTATTATTTAGCACTCATTTCTCTCGTTAGTTGCAGTTCTTATATTTATGCTGCCGAGATATCTACAACATATACGCCTGTTATTTTAGATGAACAGGCCAAATCAGAAGTTGTTACATATGAAGAACCCCGTTTATTTTCCATAAGGCTACTCAATGACTCTTTAGGCTATACTCTTTCTTGGGATGCCAAAACAAAATCTGTATTGCTAGAAAATGAAGAGACTAAGATTTCCTTAATTGCTAATGAATCAAAATTTATAATGAATAATACAAGCCACAAGCTTTCACAACCTACACAGCTTATAAATAATACATTATATGCACCACAAGAATTCTTTGAATTAGCTTTTAAGGTTACCCCCTCTTTAGAGAACAATCAAATTCAATTCATATCACTTTCATCTATTCCACCAGAGATACCTGTACCCCAAATATCTACTGAACCTACCGAAACCAATATGCCTCTTGAAGACCGTTCTCTTCCACTATTTCCGGGTACTAACACTTACACTGTAGACCAAAAGCTCATGATTAAACTTGAAGAAAATCCTTCTACAGGTTATCAGTGGAAAGTTGCATTTCCTAAGGGAATTACTGTACTTGAAGATTATTTCCTACCAGGACAAACAGATCGTATAGGTTCTGCTGGAGAACATATTTGGATTATTCGTCCTACTCAAGTATCTACGTTTGTGATTGAATTTAATAAACTCCGCAATTTCGAACCTCTGAGCATAATTGACACAGAAATTTTCAAACTTAAAACAACCGCAAAAAAATGAGTGTCCTGGGGACACTCATTTTTATTTAGTTCATAATCATTACTCCATCAGAACTTTCTTGGTCACCTGACATATCCACACCATCTTCCATGTCCATGCCATTTTCGATACTCACACCCTCATCCAGCCCTTGGCTTTGCCCAGTAAAAGTACTTACTAGTGTAATGGTGACTAAAGCAATACAAGTTATACCTATTGCTGCCCAATTCCACCATTGCTTGTACCAAACCTTGCCACCTTTAATAGTAACAAAAAGAAACACTGGTAAAATGGTTACACCAATAAACATCCCTTTAAAAATTTCACTTTTTGCTTCTAGAATCTTTTGTCCTAATTCTGGAACTGTAAGGAATAAGGTAATAATAATAGGAATACTAATAAGTCCAATCCCCAATATAATAGTGCCTACAGTAAGCTTTTGTTTCTTGGTTACAACCTCAATGTTTTGCTTAGTTTCCAAATTCATTGAACTTCCCCCTTTTCTTTTACCATTTATCACTATACTAACACAAATGTTTGAACTTATTAATAGATTTTCTATTATTTATTATTACAATCTAGTTACTATACTTCTTGTGTATTTGAAGATGGTTGCACCACATGTTTTTGATGTGTCACTTTCATAATATGTTTCATCAACTTTTCTTGATCTACAAGCTCTACATGGTTGGCTTTAGCAAACTGCTTCGCCTTTTCACTATAATATCCTGTCGTGATAAGCATACTTTTATTGGCTTTATATAAATTCTTACTTCCATATACTTGCTGAAGTGGCAGTAGCCCTACTTCCTCTATTCCACTTATACACTTAATACAGACGACCTCTTGCTGCTTTCTTGCAATGAGATCACAGCCTAACTCTTCTTTTGACTTAATAAGATCGATAAAATAGCCTAATCGTTTGTATAGACTTGCTATATATTCTACAAACTCTATCTGATCCATCTTCTTAATGTGTTTCATATCTGAGTGAAGGATAAATGTCTTTTCCTTATCTCTTCTCATGCTTTCCATTCCTAGGAGTAATAATGCTACAATGAGTATTTTGGTCAATGCATTAATAATGTTATCAGACCGTAGTATAAACCAAAAATAAAGGAGCAGTGAACCTGCTAACAAGCTTGTCTTAATCCATTTTTTCATTTTTTTCACCTCTAGTTGAATTATGGGATAAACTTATCTTTTTTATTCAAAAGTACTGAAAGAAATAGTTATTCTTTTATTCGTTAGATTATCCCTCAGATGTACAAAAAAAGGCTACTGTACAAGTACAGTAGCCTTAAATGACGTTCCCGACTGGAATCGAACCAGCGGCCTACCGCTTAGGAGGCGGTCGCTCTATCCTACTGAGCTACGGAAACATAATTTTCAATCCCTTTTATATTACGACTTTACCCTCTATTCGTCAAGTATATATATAAACTATTCACTATTAGTATTCACTTATCCATTCTTTTACGCACAAATAAAAAGTGCAAGTATACCTTGCACTTTTTATCCCATAATAACTTGACCTTGTACCCAACAAGTGCCCATAAAACGCATACCTATAGTTGGCATTCCTATAAGTTCTTTTGCATTAATAACCACTTCCATTGGCATATCATTCACTGCTAAGGTCAAGACATACATGACTTCATCTGTTAATTTATTTTTTCTTTGCTTTATTTTTGTAATATCACCAAGTATTGCATATACTGCATCCTCAAATGTAGCAGGCATGAAGTATCCACTCATAACAGTTAGGAAGTCCTCTTCTTTTAACCGTTCTTTTAGCTGAAGGTCTAATTCTTTTTCTTCTTTTTCTAATAACTCACGGGCCTCTTCATCCCCATCTTTCATTTTCTGAATGATGGCACGCAACTTATCTCTTTCCTCTTTTTCTATACGCTCTTCTTCTTCATCCTTCTCTATAGGTAAGATAATAGTGCCTTCAGAAGCTACACCTACTATATTCACTTCTTGAATACTTTCTCCTTTTCTTACCCCTTCTAAATACTCAATGGTATTCTGTAGGACAAAAACAATTTCCATGGATGTCTCTTTTTCCTCACATACTACATAGTAATCTGTGTCTTCCTCATCATCTTCATCAATCTTTTCTACATGCACTTCTTGTAGTTGTAAATTATATTCTGCCTTTACAAGTGCATCACAATCATAAACTGTCACATCTGGCTCTTCGTTATCGTTTTCATTCTTTCTAATCATAACTCTAACAATTAAATATGTATTTTCTGCTAGTTCTCTTAGATACTCTGCAAAGATCAGTTTTGGCGCTAACTCTATTGCCCTTTGCTTAGTTGGGTGATTTAAAATACCTTGTATAATTTCTTCAACATCATGTTTCATATTCGCTTTTGCAAAGCCCACAACATTTAGTGGAGATTCCATATTCGTCCTCCTCTCCATGATTTATCTTATATTATACATGAGCAACTAAAGACCTTGCAAGTGTATGCCTCATTACATTGTATGAAATTTTTTTATATTTCATACTCGTTATGTTTTACAGCACAAAAAAATAAGGTTGTTTATAAAAACAACCTTATTTTTAATAGTGTCTAATCCATTGTCCAACTTGTCCACAGTTTGGACATCTAACAGAATTATTAATTTGACTATTGTAAAGACCTGCTACATCCATAAAAGTTGTATCAACACCTGAATAAAAAGTTGAGTTCATAGCAGCGGTATACTTTTCTATACCTGTCATATCATAACCACAATTTTGACATTGAAATTGTTCCATTTTTCCTCTTCCTCACTTCCATTAATAAGATTATCTCTTAGTGTATATAGATTTTTAAATTTTATACATTTTAGATTCTTATCCAATTATCTTACTTTTTCAAACTCAACTTTGTAATATCTCTAATAGTATTAATGGGGGGTGTTGATATGGATTTTTCATTGCTAAACAATATGTTTCAAATAAATAGTATTTATGCCTTGCCAACTTTACATAAATATATTATAATTTACGCTTAATCACTTTATACATTTATTTTACAAAAGATAATTCGGAATCCAAAAGGGGGTATCGCAAAACTAGGTAACTAGTTTTGTGGCACCTCTTTTTTGCATATATTTTTAGA